>RGGS01000006.1 GCA_010024525.1 Verrucomicrobiota bacterium
GGTCGGTGCGAGCCTTGAATCCGAAATTGTTATATAGCACAAACAATTGAGCCACAGCATTTTATATCTAGAAAACCATCCAAGAATCGTATTTATGATGGAACTTTGCGGGGGTGATTCTTTGGGGCAGATTGGCATGATGGTGGCCAAAAGATCAGATCAGAGGAATGTTTTGGGTGGGTCTTTGAAGATGTGTTCCTTGGACCCGATCACGGGCTTTACGCGGTCGGGTAGCTGCGAGGGACATGAGGCGGATTTCGGGTGTCATGCGGTCTGCGCGCAGATGACGGAGGAGTTTCTGCAGTTCAGCCGGGCGGCGGGCAATGATCTGTCGACACCGAGGCCGGAGTACCAGTTTCCCGGGTTGAAGCCCGGAGATCGGTGGTGTGTTTGTGCGGCCCGCTGGGAAGAGGCGAGGTTGGCCGGCAAGGCGCCCCTGGTGGTGCTGGAGTCAACGCACGAGTCGGCTTTGGAACATGTGAAGCTGGCCGATTTAAGGAAGCATGCGTTGGATGTGGCGGGGTAGGACGAGCGTGGAATGTGGGGGAAATAGAAAATAAGATTAAGATGATGATTAGGCGGTAGGCGGCGGGGAAACTTGTTTGGGACGGGAAGTGGGGCAGAATTTTGGATTCCATGGCGTACGAATCATCAACCGAATGGGTGAGCAGGCTGGAACAGGAGGGAGAACTGCTCCGGATCCGAATCGAAATCTGCAGGGGGAGGCAAGGCGTTGCTGTTTGAAAAGCCGGTCGGACCGAATGGAGAGGAGTCGGGCTTCCCGGTTTTGATCAACGGATATGGGTCGGCCCGGCGGATGGCCTTGGCTTTGGGAAAGGAAAATGTGGAGGAGATCGGAAATGAGGTGGGAGCGTTGGTGAAGGCGAAGCCGCCGGCCGGACTGGGTGAGGCCTGGGATCTTTTGAAAAAGGGACTGGAGTTGCGTCATGCGCGTCCGGTCTCTGTCGGCCGCGGGGCGTGTCAGGAGGTGGTAAAGAAAGCGGGTGAGGGCGGTGGCGGGCTGGGCGAAATTCCGGTTTTGAAGACTTGGCCGAAGGATGGCGGGCCGTTTCTGACTTTACCGCAGGTGATCACCGAGGATCCGGAGACGAAGGAGAGAAATGTGGGGATGTACCGGATGCAGGTGCTGGGTCCGTGGGAGGCGGCGTTGCACTGGCAACTGCACAAGGTGGGGGCCAGGCATGGGAAGAAATACCGCGAGATGGGCAGGCCGATGCCGGTGGCCGTGGCTTTGGGGGGCGATCCGGCGAACGCGTTTGCCGCCACGGCGCCGTTGCCTGACGGTATCGACGAGTACATGTTTGCCGGCTTTTTGCGGAGGAAATCCGTTTCGTTTGTGCCGGCGGTCAGCCAACCGATCCAGGTACCGGCGGATGCAGATTTTGTCATCGAGGGCACGGTGGATCCCGCGGGAGAACCTGTGGACGAGGGGCCGTTTGGCGATCACACGGGCTTTTACACCCCGGTGGACAAGTATCCGCGCTTCCGCGTGACGGCCATCACGCACCGAAAAGGAGCGATCTACCCGGCGACGGTGGTGGGAAAACCGCCCATGGAGGATTTCTGGCTGGGTTCGGCGAGCGTGCGGATTCTTATGCCGGTGTTGAAAATGAATTTTCCCGAACTGGTGGATCTGGCCCTGCCGGCGGAGGGCATTTTTCATAACCTCGTTTTCGTCAGCCTAAAAAAACAGTATCCGTATCAGGCGTTCAAGTTGATGCATGGGCTGTGGGGTGCGGGCCAGATGATGTTCACCAAGATGATCGTGGCGGTGGACGAACAGGTGAACGTGCACGACACGAGCGAGGTGCTTTTTTATCTTGGGGCTAATGTGGATCCGGAGCGGGACATGATTTTCATCAAAGGGCCAAGCGACAGCCTGGACCACGCCACAAGTGTGCCGAATGTGGGGAGTCACGTGGGCATTGACGCGACGCGAAAACTTCCGGGAGAAGGGTATGCGCGGGGATGGCCGGAAGAGTGCCGAACTTCCCCCGAGGCGGCGGCTCGGGCCCAGACGTTATTGGCGGCGGCCCGAGGGAATCGGCGTTAAGTCGGGCGGCGATCGGTTCGTGGAAAGTTTCAGTTGAAACTGCCGGGCTCTAAAGTACCCCAACTTCACCCTATCCCTAAAACCCCGCCGTCCTACGGACGCCGGGGCATGATGATCCAAAGAAGCAAGTAGACAATCAGGCCGGAGAACGCAGTGAAGACCGTCAGGATGGCGTAAAGGATTCGGACAAGAGTCGGATCCCAACCGAGCCATTCGGCCAATCCCCCGCAAACGCCGGCGATCATGCGGTTGTTGTTGGAGAGCATCAGGGCCATAGAAATATTTAACGGGGGCGATGTCTTTTGTCGATTCGGTTGGGCCTGACGTCCCGGCAGGCCGCGGCGGGAGAGATGAGGCGACCCCTAACTTAGTCCCGGCCTGGCCGGAGGCCGGGCCCGACCTAGCGCCCAAGAAACCACGGCGCGTAAAGTTCAAATATTATTGAACAAAATGAGAGTTGGGGGTAGGGTATGGATCATGGCCCATTCCGCCGGAACGAATGGCAAACGGGGTAGAGACGAGATGTCCCGCCGGGGGTTGTCCCAGGTGGAGGTCGCTTTGGTGGAGTTTTTCGTATCCTTGGCTGACATGGCGGGCATGCCCAAGTCCGTCGGGGAGATTTACGGCCTTCTTTTTGCCTCGGAGGAATCCCTGGCCATGGACGAGATTATTGCGCGGCTGGGGCTCAGCAAGGGTTCGGCGAGTCAGGGGCTGCGGTTTCTCCGTGATTGTCAGGCGGTGCGGACGGTCTATCGGGTGGGGGATCGGCGCGACTTTTATGAGCCGGAGTTGGGGCTGCGCAATCTGGCGGCGGGATTTCTCAAGGAAAAGATCGGGCCCCGTTTGGCGGAGGGTTCTCGAAAACTGGCGCAACTGGAGGAGGTGATTGCCAAGGAGACTCCCACCCTTCGCCGGGTGCATGAAAACCGGGTTCACCGGATCCGCTCCTGGCAGCGGACAGGGCAGAAGATCATTCCCTTTGCCCTGAAATTCCTGAAAGCCTGACCATGGAAAAGAACGCCAGCGCTGTCATCACGAACGGTCCCGTTGCCTTCCTGCATTTTGAACCGGCCCAACTCCTGGAGGGGGGGCCGTTGGAACAAAAATGGTTTTGCCTGCGCGTCGCGCCCAAGCAGGAGCACTTGGCCATCGCCCACCTCAGGAAGATTTTCGGAATTGAGGTGTTTTGCCCCCGACTGCGTTTCCAAAAGGCCACCCGGACGGGTCGGCGGTGGTATGTGGAGGCCCTTTTCCCTTCCTACCTCTTCGGAAGGTTTGATTATCTGACACAACACCGGGGGGTGCAGTATTGCCCGGGGGTCAGCACCATCGTCCATTTCGGCAACAAAATCATCCCGGTTCCCGAGCAGGCGATCTGCGACCTGCAGTCCGTCGTTCCGGAAGGCGGAAAAGAGACGATTACCATCCAACCGGAGGTAAAAATGGGGGAGGAAGTCCAGGTGGTGGAGGGAGCGTTTGCCGGGCTGAAGGCGGTGGTCACCCGGATCATGCCGGCCCGGCAACGGGTCGCGGTGTTGCTTGAGTTTCTCGGAAGGTTGTCGGAGACGGAAGTGCCGGTGGCGACCGTGTTGCCCACGGCGCGGCATCCGCTGGAGGGGGTGCCGGAGGAGGCCCGCAAAAACCGAAAGTAAGGGTTCAGGCGGGCCGCAACGATTGCGGAAACAGGAAAAAAGCAGGGAGTGGGATGGTCCTCCGATGGGGGACGGCAAATCGATGGGCGTTTCAATCTCCTATGCCGAGCAACCGAAGCCGGAAGGGTTGGCTCAGGCGTACCACATCGGTGCCAAGTTCATTGGAAATTCTCCTTCCTGCCTGATTCTCGGTGACAATTTCTTTTACGGATCGGAATTGGGCAAACTGCTGGCTTCGGCCGATTCCCGGCAGCAGGGCGCAACCATTTTTGCCTACCAGGTGGCCGACCCTGCCTCCTACGGAGTGCTTGCCTTCGACGCCCAGAACCGGATCACCTCAATCGAGGAAAAGCCGGCGCAGCCCAAATCCAACTGGGCCAACTGCGGGATCTATTTTTACGACGGAAGAGCGGTGGAATTTGCCAAAAATCTCAAACCCTCCGCCCGGGGGGAGTTGGAGATCACCGACCTGAGTCGCTGTTACATGAAGGATCATTCGCTTCATGGGGAACGGTTTGGCCGGGGATCGGCCTGGTTGGATACGGGAACCGCCGAGGGACTTTTGCAGGCGGCGCAGTTTGTGCAGACCATCCAAACCCGGACAGGGCTCTTGATTGGGTCCCCGGAGGAAGTGGCGTTCCGCAAGGGATGGATTGATGCCAAGCAGCTCCGCTCGCTCGCGGATGCGATTGGCAAGAACAGCTATGCGGAATCCCTTCGTCAGATCTCGGCGGGCGCCTAGCCAAAACATGAAAAATTTGCGTTAATCTTCAGATGTCGAAACTGTCCATCTGTTGTCTGGGTGCCGGATATGTCGGTGGCCCCACCATGGCCATGATTGCGGCCAAGTGCCCGGACATCAAAGTCACGGTGACCGATCCCAACGAGGCCCGGATTGTCGCCTGGAACACGGATCAGCTGCCCGTTTATGAACCGGGACTGGACAAGGTGGTGGCTTCAGCCCGGGGCAAGAATCTGTTTTTCAGCACGGACGTGAAGGGGGCCATCAAGGCGGCCGATATCATCTTTGTGTGCGTCGGAACCCCCACCAAGACCCAAGGGGTGGGGGCGGGCCGCGCGGCCGACCTGAAGTACATCGAAGCCGCGGCCCGGATGATTGCCGAAGTGGCCGAGGGGCCGAAGATTATTGTGGAAAAAAGCACGATTCCCGTGCGCACGGCCTCGTCGATGCTGACCATTCTCCGGTCCAATTCAAAAAACGGCACCTTCCAGGTTCTTTCCAATCCCGAGTTTCTGGCGGAAGGGACGGCCGTGGCCGATCTGGAGAATCCGGACCGGGTGTTGATCGGGGGAGAACAGACCCCCGAGGGATTGGCGGCGATGGAGAAAGTCGTGTCCATCTACGCAAGGTGGGTTCCGCGGGAAAAGATCCTGACCACCAACCTGTGGTCGTCGGAACTTTCCAAACTGGTGGCGAATGCTTTTCTTGCCCAACGGATTTCTTCCATCAACGCCATTTCGGGCCTGTGTGAGGCGACCGGAGCGGATGTGGATGAGGTGGCCCGGGCCATCGGTTCCGACTCCCGGATCGGTGCAAAGTTTCTCAAGGCTTCTGTCGGCTTCGGGGGCTCCTGCTTCCAGAAGGACATTCTCGACCTTGTCTATCTGTGCGAGCACTTCGGCTTGCCCGAGGTGGCGGCTTATTGGGAATCCGTGGTGAAGATGAACGATTGGCAGAAGTCGCGTTTTTCCGCCCGGATCGTCAACGACCTGTTCAGCACGGTCAGTGGCAAGCATATCGCCATTCTCGGCTTTGCCTTCAAGAAGGACACCAACGACACGCGGGAAACGGCGGCGATTTCCGTCTGTCACAACCTGCTCAAGGAGGGGGCCAAAGTCGTGGTGTACGATCCCCGCGTGCCGGAGGCTCAGATCCGATCCGATGTTTTGGGTTCGGAAAAAAACCCGAACCTGGTGGTGGTAAAAAGCGCGTTGGAGGCCTGTCAGGGGGCTCATGCGGTGGCGGTGCTGACCGAGTGGGATGAGTTCAAGGGACTCGATTTCAAAAAAATCCACGAGGCCATGTACAAACCCGCGTTCCTCTTTGATGGGCGCAATATTCTGCCCCATGCCAAGCTCAAGGAAATGGGGTTCAGGGTGTTCGCGATTGGGAAGACCGTCTGATCGCGCAAAATGCGAAAACTGAAATCAGGTAGGGCCCGATCTCCGAGCGGGCCTCCTTCAAGGTTGAGCGACACACCTACCAAATCGGCCTGCCGGGACGTCAGGCCCTACCAAGGTTGAAATGAAACTCCTAGTCACTGGATCGTCGGGCCTGATCGGCTCCGAGGTCGTCAGCTACTTCGCCGAACAAGGCGCGGAGGTTCACGGGGTCGACAACAACCAGCGGGCCGACTTCTTTGGTCCGGGGGGCGACACCCGCTGGAACCAGAGACGGTTGGAGAAGGAGTTCAGGGGCTTTCGTCATCACGAGCTCGACATCCGGGATCGGGAGCAGGTTTTGGCGTTTGTCGGGAAGCTGAAACCCACGGCCATGGTTCACACGGCGGCCCAACCAAGCCACGATTTGGCGGCCTCGCGACCATTTGATGATTTCGACGTGAATGCGGTCGGCACCCTCAATCTCTTGGAGGCGGTGCGGAGACATTGTCCGGACAGTCCCTTTGTCCACATGTCGACCAACAAGGTTTACGGAGACCGGCCAAACTTCATCAAGTTAAGGGAGCGGGAGACCCGCTGGGACTACGACGACCCGGCGTACGAGCATGGGATCGCCGAGAGTTTTTCCATCGATGCGAGCAAGCACTCCCTCTTCGGGGCTTCCAAAGTGGCGGCGGATGTCATGGTGCAGGAGTATGGGCGGTACTTCGGCATGAAGACCTGCTGCCTGCGGGGCGGTTGCCTGACCGGACCCAACCACAGCGGAGTTGAGCTACACGGGTTTCTTTCTTACCTCGTGAAATGCAATCTGGAGGGCAAGACCTACAAGGTCTACGGGTACAAAGGGAAGCAGGTGCGGGACAACATTCACTCCCTGGATGTGGCCAAGTTCATCGCCGCTTTCCTGGAAAAGCCCCGGGTGGGCGAAATTTATAACCTGGGAGGAGGCCGGCAAAACAGCTGCTCCATCCTGGAGGCTTTTGCGGCCACCGAAAAACTGACGGGAAAAAAGATGCAGCATGAATATGTGGACAAGAACCGCGAGGGGGATCACATCTGTTATATCTCGGACCTGAGGAAGATGCGCTCCCACTACCCGAATTGGAACCTGACGAAGAGTCTGGATGATATCTTTTCGGAAATAGTCGAAGCGTGGAAAAAACGGCGTTGAATTCTGGTAGGCCCCTTTTGATAAAAGGGGCAGCCACTTCTGGCAGAAGTGGCCTACCTAGCTTGAAAAATACAACACAAGGTTTAGGTGGGGCGGGGTCGATGATCCCGCCTGCGTCTATTGTTCAAATTCCACGCCTACAACGAGGCGGCCTCATCGAGGCCGCCCTACCTTAACATCCATGCCCATTTACGAATTCTACTCTCCCGACACGCATCGGATTTATAGCTTTTTCGCCCGCAGGATGCTGAAGCCGGGGGAGGTGCCGGTTTGTCCCGAAGGTGGCAAGCACAAGATGGAGAAGATGATTTCTAATTTCGCCTTCACGGGAAAAGCCAAGGAGCTGGTCAAAACAGAGGGAGCGGGGGAGGGGTCGGACATGGACCCCCGGATGGAGCGCGAGATGATGAAGATGGCAGATGAGTTTTCCAAAATGGACGAAAACAATCCCGATCCCCGGATGCTGGGCCGGATGATGCGCAAAATGATGGAAGCGAGCGGCCAAAAACTCCCCGGGGAGATGGGGGAAATGCTGACGAGGCTCGAAAAGGGAGAGGATCCCGACAAACTCGAGGCCGAGTACGGGGATGTGATGGAGAAGATGGATACCATGGGGCCGGAAGCAGGGGAGAAGAGGGAGGACTTAAAAACACGCCTGCGCAAACGCCTGCCGCCACGGCGTGATCCGAAGCTTTATGAGTTTGCGGAGTATGAGAGGAAGAGGAGCAAGGCTCCACTTAGGAGATAGAAGTTAGTAGATAGGAGATAGGGCTAATTGGAGATGGCAGATGGTAGATCGGAGATGGGTGTTTTGAAATTTGAAGATCTCGACGCGTGGGGACTAGCGCGCGCTCTGGTGAGGGAAACTTATCAACTAACGCGGAGGCCAGGGCTCGATCGGGACTTTGGGTTGTCTGGGCAGTTACAACGGGCAGCAGTATCGATTATGTCGAACATTGCCGAGGGATTTGAGCGAAAACATAAGGCGGAGAAGTCCCAAGCCTATAACGTGGCTAGGGCATCCTGCGGGGAGGCACGCTCATTATTGTATGTGGTAGGAGATGTCTATCCGGAATATCAGTCAGAAGCGGATCGGCTCCGTTTAGCGGTGGAAAGGGTTGGCAAGTGTATTACCGGTCTAATTTCTTCCACCGCCCAGAGGTCGTGAACCCCCCATCTCCCATCTTCGATCTCCCATCTACTGCCCTCGCTTCTTTAGAAGCTCGCCGCTGTAAGCCGGGCTGCTTGGACGACGACCGGCGCAAAAGTTTGAACCTGACCTGCATCCTTTCCGGGAAGCTTGAGATGAACGAGGACCGCCCTTCGATCCCTGAGCTTGGCTTGGCCAACGAACCAGCGGGTGAAGTTCGGAAAATTGAGGCTTTCCCGAAGGATGGCCGAACCGTATTCGGCATCGGTAGCCGTCAGTTTTCCGCTCGGGTGAACCAGGGTGGCGAGTTCCAGGTTTCCATTTTCGACGCGCCAGGCCACCGAACCTTCCGGAACCGCCACCGTTTCCCAATCGGTGGGGGTGTTGTCCGCAAGGTTGCGGAAGATGTTCCGGATCGAGACCATGTCGCCGGTCGGGCGGTAGGTCAGCGACAGTTTGCCTTGGGGGGTTTGATAGAGGGCCATCC
The DNA here is from genome assembly GCA_010024525.1 of Verrucomicrobiota bacterium. Classification (GTDB taxonomy): domain Bacteria; phylum Verrucomicrobiota; class Verrucomicrobiia; order Methylacidiphilales; family Verrucolacustridaceae; genus Verrucolacustris. The sequence goes on from RGGS01000006.1 coordinate 8,677, forward strand.
GACCCCACGAGGTTTCGGCGTTGGGATCGGGATTGGCTACCAGTTCGGACGCGGAGGCCGGCAGAACCGGGGAGAGGTCCGGGTAGGGAAAGTCGGCGTGCCGGGTGATAGCCCACGGAAGACGGATCCAGGCAGCGAGAGCGAGAATCAGCATGGCCGATGGGATGATGCCGGCGAGGCCGGGCCTAGGTCCGGCCTCTTGAGGGTAGGCCCGGCCTAGGCCCGGCCTCGAATACGTTGGGAAGAGGCGGGGGGCGAGAAAGATGGAAAGGGCGAAAAGGCCATAGGTGATAAGAGCAAAGATAAAAAATCCACCCGTGCCGTGCCAAAATTGGAATTTGTGGACATCGGAGACGACATACGACATGACCACCACCCGCAGGCAACCGGCGAGGAAAGCGAGCGACAGACCGCTGATAAAGATCACGGTTTTGGCCGGACGACTCCATGCCTTGGAGAAGGCCAAGGCGGTGGCGATGGCGATCAAGCCGCCACCGGTGAGGAGACCGGTGCAGGGCCATTCGAGAATGACGGCTCCCATGGGAGTGGCGATGGTCTGCCCTTGGACCAAGGTCTCGTTGCCCAGAAGATATAGGAACCAGCTGCCAATCTCGACGGTGAAGGGGGTGACATGGAGCCAGGTGTCAACCCGACCGGCGATGGCCCCGATGCGGAGCAGGACGATGGAGGCAACCAGCAGCTCCGGCCAACATTCTCGGAGGTCACGTAACCGGGTGAACATCAGATACGCGCCGCCCAGACCGAGGTATGAGCCGACAATGATGGCGATCGAGTCGGCCTCGCCGACGGTGAAAAGTCGGACAACGCTCAGGGCCAGGCAAAGGGCTCCAAGAATTTGGGACAAGCGGGAGGGGACAAGGGGAGCCAGGCGGGCGTGCCGGCGAGCCATGAGGAGGAAGGCGGTCCAGTCGGCCAGAAAGAGGACCACGCTGTCGACCATCATCAGTCCTTGGATCCCGGCCCAGGCGAGCAGGACGGCGGCGAGTTGGATAGCACCTACGGCGTAAATCGTCCGAAGAAAATATTTGGAAGAGCTCATTGAAGGTCGCAGATGAAGATTAAGATAAAGATTAAGAGTCGGCGGGAAAAGCCCGGGTCTTTCAATTCCGGGCACTCCTTAACCTTAATCCTGCCCCTTCATCCAGCACGCGGTTTTCGGTTGGATTTATGAAGACGGGGAAGTTACAGATCTGGGTTCCGGAGCTGGTGGCACGGGAGGGGGGGATTCAGAGCTACTCGAATGAGATGCTGGAGGCGGTGGTGGAGATTCTGGGACCGGAGAGAGTGACCGTGCTGAGCAAATCGGACAATCAGGCAGCCTTAAGGATCTTTTGTGGGGAAAAAGTGGAAGCCCACAGCTTGGGGCACGTTCCCTCCGGGGTCAGAACTTTGGCCTTCAGCGAACTTCTGCTTCGAAAAGGTCTGACAGAAAAACCTGATCTGATTCTTTCGACCCACGCCCACTTTTCCCCCGTGGGCAAAATGCTCGGACTCAGGGCGCGCATTCCGGTGGCCATCAGTGCGCATGGGGTGGAGGTCTGGAACCTCCCCCGCGGACGAACCCGGAACGGCCTGCTGGCGACCGACACGATTTTGCCGGTCAGCGAATACACCCGCGACCGGCTCATGAGCGAGCTGGGGTTGCCGGCGGAACGATTTGAAATTATCCACAACACGTTCGACGCAAAAATATTCAGTCCAGGGCCGGCTCGAATGAAACTGCGTGAAACCTACGGCCTCCGTCCGGAGGACAAACTCCTGCTTTGCGTTTCGCGGATGGAGGCTTCGGAGCAGTACAAGGGCTATCGGCAGATTATCCAGGTGATGCCGTCCCTGATCCAAAAGATCCCCGGCTTGAAATTTATGGTCGTGGGACGGGGAACCGACCGAAAAAACATGGAGGGTTTGGCGGGGCGATTGGGGGTGAGGGAGCATGTGATCTTTACCGGGTATGTCTCCAGCGAGGAACTGCCCGACCATTACCGCCTGGCGGATGCCTTTGCCATGCCCAGTAAACGGGAGGGGTTCGGGATCGTCTATCTGGAGGCCATGGGTTGCGGGAGACGCTGTCTGGGAGGCAACAAGGATGCTGCCCGGGATGCGTTGCGCAACGGGGAGCTGGGTGTCTTGGTGGATCCCGATGACCTGCAGGATTTGGAGCAGGGCGTGCTTCGGCTCTTCAAGGAGCCTCCCCCGGAGCCCGAAAAACTTCACCATCTGGCGAACCAATATTTCGGGCGGGACGTCTTTCGGACAAAGGTCCGCGCGTTGCTGGAAAGTTTTGGGCTTAGATGAAAGGAGATAGCAGATAGTAGATAGAAGACAGGAGGCCGTGAGCCCCCCTAACTCCTATCTCCCATCTCCTATCTACTAACAAAAATGTGCGGAATCGCGGGCATTAGCGGCTGGCAAAAAAAGCCGGAGGAGTTGCGTGCCGCCCTGGAGGGAATGCAACGCGCGCTTGGCCACCGGGGACCCGACGACCGTGGAATTCTGTTGGATCCGAAGGGAAAATGGGGGTTGATCCATACGCGGTTGTCCATCTTGGATCTGAGTCCCTGTGGTCGGCAGCCCATGACCTCCTCTGATGGCAAATGGCACATCGTTTTCAACGGGGAGATCTATAACTATCGAGATCTCCGGCCCGGCCTTGAAAAGGCCGGACACCGGTTCTTTTCCGGCAGCGACACGGAAGTTCTGTTGGAAAGCTTGGCTCGGGAAGGGATGGGAGTGTTGCCGAAGCTGCGTGGCATGTTCGCCTTTGGTCTTCTGAGGGCCGAAGATGGGCAAGTCTGGCTGGGAAGGGATCTTTTCGGCATCAAGCCCCTCTACACGGCCGTGGGTCCGGACGGGGAGCTGATCTTTGCAAGCGAGGTCAGGGCGGTGTTGGCCTCCGGCAGGGTTCCGAGGGAAGTCTCGCCAGCCGGGTTGGACGGGTATTTGCGAACAGGAAGCCTGCCGCGTCCGTTTTCCCTCGTCCGCGGGGTCTTCCAGCAACGATCCGGTACCTGGTCCCACTATGTTCCCCAAGCAGCCAAACCCGGATCTCTTCTGGATTCACACTTTTTCCGGAAGATTGGATTCGAAAGAGAGCCAACCACACCTGACGGCAAGACGATGATGGCTAGAGTTCGCTCGGCGTTGGAGGAGTCTTTGGAGGCCCACTTTGTCAGTGACGTGCCCGTGGGGCTTTTTCTCAGCGGGGGGATCGACTCCACGGCGATCGCCGCCTTGGCGGCCTCCTCGGGAAGAAAAGGCATGCAGAGTTACTCCCTGGGCTTCCGTGAAAGGAGACATGATGAAGCGCCCTTGACCCGTTGGGTCGCCCGACGGTTCGGCATGGATCACCATCTCATGCGTTTGGATGCCGAGAACGGCCGCGATTGTTTTCAGGGGTATCTGGAGGCCATGGATCAGCCCACGTTGGACGGATTCAACACGTATTGCGTTTCCACGCTGGCGTCGCAAAACGGGGCCAAGGTTGTGCTGTCGGGGCTGGGGGGAGACGAGCTGTTTGGCGGCTACCGCTCGTTCTCCCGGGTTCCCGAGTTGAAAAAATGGAGCGAAAGAGCGGGCATCCTGCGAATGCTCTTGCCCGTGATAGAACGGTTTCCCGGGGCCAGGGTTCGGCGGGTCGGGGAAATCCTGGGTGAATCTCCCTCATTGGAGCAGGAGTTTTTGGCTTTCCGGGGAAATTTCACCAGGAGAGAAGCGCAGTCTTTGAGGAAAGAGATGAGTCGGGAGCTGGGGGAGTGGGAGATTCGGGCTGATCTCTACGATAACCTTGGCCGGCTCGACCGCGACCGCTTCCCGACGGATGCCGATGCCGTGGGGTACCTGGAGCTGACGCGGTATATGCGGCATCAACTGCTGAAAGACAGTGATGTGTTCAGCATGTCCCATGGGCTGGAATTGCGGGTGCCGTTTGTGGATATGGGGCTCTTCGATGCGATCCGTGGTCTTCCGGCTGCCATCCGTTACCAAACCGGCAAAAGGCTTCTTACCTCGGCCGTGCCGGAAATTCCCGACTACATCTATCAACACCCGAAGCGAGGCTTCACCCTTCCCGTGGAAACCTGGATGAAGGGTCCGTGGAAAGACATGTTTGCTGATGTCCACAAGCGCTTTCCAGAAGCCTTGTTGCAACCGTGGAGCCGGCTGTGGTCGCTGAAGACGCTCATGCACTGGCTTGAGAAGCACGGCTTCGCCGCCGGAGATTAAGATGAAGATGAAGATTAAGAAACGCATCAACTTGGATACCGTGAGCGACAGAATATTTCTTAATCTTCATCTTAATCAAAAACCTCATTTTAATCCTTCTGCTTAATCAAACTCGGAAACTATTTTTTGAAAATCCTACTACTGAACGCTCACTATTGGCCGGACCTGTCGGCCGCGACCGCGCAGATGTTGACCGGCTTGGGAGAGGAACTGGCCCGGCAGGGACACGCGGTGCGGGTGATCTGTGGTCGGAGAAAATATGACGAACCCTCCGTTCTGTTTTCGAAGAGTGAGGGACACAACGGCGTGCAAATCACCCGGATATGGAACAGCGCTCTGGGCAAGGGTGCAAAGTGGAAACGGGCGGTCGACTTTGCCACCTGGCTGGCGGCCGCGGAGATGGCGTTGCTGCGGGAGCCGAAGCCGGATGTGGTGATCACGCTCACGACCCCGCCGCTTCTTTCTGTCCTGGGCGCCCGGTATGCCAAGCGGGTGGGGGCGCGACTGGTGCCTTGGATAATGGATCTGAACCCGGACGAGGCGGTGGCCGCCGGTTGGTTGCGCAAGGGAAGCTGGGTGGAACGATTTTTGAGGTCTAAGCTTGAGAAAAGCCTGACACAGGCCTCTGCCATTATCGCGCTCGACCGGTTTATGGCGGATCGAATTACAGCGAAGGGTATCGATCGGAAAAAAATCCACGTCGTCGCCCCTTGGGCCCATGAAAGGCAGGTGAAACCCGACCCGGAAGGATCGAAGGCGTTTCGGAAAAAGCACGGGTTGGAGGATTCGTTTGTCGTCATGTACTCGGGAAACCATTCGCCCTGCCATCCGCTGGACTGCGTCCTCGACGCAGCGATTAAGTTGAAAGATGAAGATGAAGTTAAGTTTCTGTTTATCGGTGGAGGCACAGCCTGGGAACAAATCAAAAAACAAAAAGAAGCAGAGGGATTGAAAAACATCATTTGTCTTTCGTATCAGCCGTTGAACAAGGTAGGAGCGTCGTTGGGAGCGGCCGATTTACACATCGTGGCCATGGGAGACGCGTTCGTCGGTCTCGTCCATCCGTGCAAGGTTTACAATCTCCTGTCGCTGGGTCTTCCGTGGGTCGGACTTGGGCCGAAAGAGTGTCATCTCGTTGATTTGTTGAAGGAGATAGGGAAAGATTCGGGGTGTGAGGTTGTCCCCGGCGCAAACGCCGCCGCCTTGGCCAAGTCGATTTTAGAACGTCAACGGAGTCCGCAGGTGTCGAAGGAGAAGCTGCAGGCCGTCGGGCGGAACTATCAGGAGTCTGTTTTAGCGCCTAAGTTGGCAAAGATTATTGTCGAGGCAGCCAAGGCGGTGCCAGTTTAAGTTAAAGTTGAAGTTTAAGTGAGCGTGGAAATTTGGAGGAATAAGCTAGGTAGGGCCCGATCTCCGAGCGGGCCGCGTACAAAGCGGGCCGCCGGGACGTCGGCCCCTACCAAGCTTGGAAAGATGAAAGATCTACTTAATCCTAATCTTCATCTTAATCTAAAACCATGAACCTCGTATTAGAATCCGGTCGCGCGGAACGTCACTACTGGCGGGATCTGTGGAGGTATCGGGAGCTTTTCTACTTCCTGGCGTGGCGGGACTTGCTGGTGCGGTACAAGCAGACGGCGATCGGGGTGGCGTGGGCGTTGATCCGGCCATTCCTTACGATGGTGGTGTTCACGGTGGTGTTTGGAAAGTTGGCCAAGCTTCCGTCCGGCGGAGTTCCGTATCCGATTCTGGTGTTTGCGGGGATGCTGCCATGGCAGTTCTTCAGCAACGCGTTGTCGGAGTCGAGCGGCAGCCTGGTGAGCAACGCGAACCTGATCAGCAAAGTTTATTTTCCGCGACTGATCGTGCCGGCGGGGGCGGTGATCGTGGGCTTCGTGGATTTTCTGATCAGCTTCGTGATCATGGCGGCGTTGATGGTGTGGTACGGGTTTCTGTATAGTCTGAACCCGATGGTGGGGGTGATTGATGGCTTTCGTTGGGCCATCTGCGGGGGGGAGTTTGCGATCTACTGGCCGGGGTTTGCGGCGTCGCTGGCGATTACGGCGTTCTTTTTGTGGTTTGGCGTCAGATACTTTAGAGCGACGGAGAGAACTTTTGCTGATGTTATTTGATCATTTGGTGGAAGGCGGGAGGTGGAAGGGGGCAGAAAGATGAAGATGAAGATTAAGAGGGTTTCGAATATGGGAGATGGAAGATCGAAGATAGGTGGCAGTAAGTTGACGGGGATGAGCGGGGGGATAATTTAAGAGAATGAACTCAAGTGATCTGATCACGGTGGATCCCGGGATCCTGGGTGGTTCGCCGGTATTCAAGGGGACCCGGGTGCCGGTGAAGAGCCTGTTTGAGTATCTGGAGCGGGGTTACACCGTGGAGAAGTTTGTCGAATGCTTCCCCTCCGTGACCAAGGAGATGGCGGATAAAGTCCTATTTGGGTCTGGCTCATGAATGCAAAGAAGCTCAATCAAGAAGCTTTGTTGAGCGAGGCGGCTCTCGCCGAGGACTGGAATCGCTCCGAGGAGGATGCGGTCTGGGCTTACTTGCAGGAAGGGAGGCGCTCATGACTTTGAAGGTTTCGATTGAGAAGGGGGAGGACGGTTATTTCACGGCGCGGTGCCTGTCGCTGAAGAGCTGTGTCTCGCAGGGCAAGACGCGGGAAGAGGCTTTGGAGAACATCAAGGAAGCGATCGATCTGTATCTGGGCCTATGACCAAGTTGCTCGAGCAGGCGTTTCAGAAGGCGTCCAAGCTCCCCAAGGAGGAGCAGGATGCGATGGCGGCGTTCATGCTGGGGGAGTTGGAGTCGGAAAAACGCTGGGACTCGCTTTTCGCCGGTTCCCAGAACCGGCTGCGTGAGATGGCAGTCGAGGCGCTGGAGGAGGATCGGACAGGTGGAACGGCCGAATTGAACTTGGATCGTGATTTCCCGAAGGACTAAGGCGTTTCACCGCTTGGCGGTGGCCTTACCCCGGGAGATCCGGAAAAAAGCGCGGAATGTGTATCGACTTTGGAAACAGAATCCAAAACACCCGTCCCTACGGATGAAAAAGGTGGATCAGGAAGGCAACGTCTGGTCGGTGCGGATTGACCGGGAGCATCGTGCGGTGGGCGTGATGAAGCCGGACGCGATGATCTGGTTTTGGATCGGCAGACACGATGACTATGAGCGCCTCTTGGGCGGAAAACGGAAACTTTGATTCGTCCGAAACGTCATCAGGAAATTGGACTGCCAATCAGGGCGGCCCGCCAGGGATGTTGGGCCCTACCTAGCTCAATAATGGAAGTTTACTTCAACTTAAACTTAATCTTCATCTTAATCTAACAAGCGATGAGCGATGTGATCATCTCGGTTGAGGGGCTGGGGAAGAAGTATGTGCTGAGCCATCAGGGCGGTGAGCGTGGCGGGTACGCGCGGTTCTCGGAGCGGCTCGAGGATTGGGTGAAAAAACCGTTCAGTTTTGGGAAGCGGCTGCTCCGAGGAGATGGCAGATCGAAGATCGGAGATGGGGGGACTGACGGTAACCCATCTTCCATCTCCCATCTCCCATCTACGGCCTCGAAGGAAGAGTTCTGGGCGCTGAAGGATGTGAGCTTTGAAGTGAAGCGAGGCGAAGTCGTTGGAATCATCGGACGAAATGGAGCTGGAAAAAGTACGCTCCTGAAGATTCTCAGCCGGATTACGGAACCGACCGAAGGCAGAGTGACCCTCAGAGGACGAGTCGCGTCGCTCCTGGAAGTCGGGACGGGGTTTCATCCGGAGCTTACGGGTCGGGAAAACATCTTCCTGAATGGGGCGATTTTGGGAATGAGCAAGGCGGAGATCCGCAAGAAGTTTGACGAGATTGTGGCCTTTGCGGAGGTGGAGCGGTTTTTGGACACGCCGGTGAAGCGGTACAGCAGCGGGATGTACGTAAGACTGGCCTTTGCGGTGGCCGCCCACCTGGAGCCCGAGATCCTGGTGGTGGATGAGGTGCTGGCCGTCGGCGATGCAGAGTTCCAGAAAAAGTGCCTGGGCAAAATGAAGGATGTTGCGACAGGGGGACGGACAGTGCTTTTCGTTAGTCACAACATGCATGCGGTGCGGCGCCTGTGCAGTTCGGGGATCTTTCTGCAGAGCGGGAGGTTGATGCAGAAAGGGGAGCTGGAGCCGATTGTGCGGATGTACGAGGGGTCTTTTCAGCAGGCCAGAACGTCCGAGGGACAGAAAGACCTTTATCAAAGCCCGCAGCTGGTGCTGCACCGGGTGGAGGTGGAGCATCCGAAGACGAAGCTGCCGGTGGCACGTTCGGGAGAGCCGCTGGAGATTTGCATGCATTTCACGGTGAGCCAGCCCTGCACCCTGCAGGCGGTGGCGGTGACCTTGTATGACCTGGCTGGCACCAAGCTGGTGAATGCCGACTCCCTGCGGAAAGGCCAACCCCTCCGCTTGGCGCACTCGGGTCCGGCGATGGTGCGGTTCAAGATACCCAGGTTTCCCCTCCAGGAGGGGATGTACGAGTTGGGCGTGTATGCCGTCGATACGACCGGCGCCACTCATATGCTTTTGCGCAACGTGCACCTGCTGGAGGTACTGGAAGCGCCGGAACACACCATGGAGGTCAAACCCCAGTTTGATGGATGCGTGCGCTGTGAATTCGAAGTGAGTGTCTAAACGGTTGAAAGCCTCGTTCCTTCTTTGTGGGCATAACTCGCGGGTGGATCTGATCCGCCGGGTCATCCAGTCGTGCCTGAATCAGGAGGAGCTTGGCCCCGAAGACGAAATTCTGCTGGTGGACAGTGGATCCGTTCCGCCTCTGCAAGTTCCCGTTGGATTGGAGAGGAGAGTGCACTTGGTCAGGGAGGAGAAGGCGGGGTTAGCCCGGGCGAGGGTCAGGGGCATCGAGGAAAGCCGGGGAGAAGTGCTCATTTTTGTCGA
>RGGS01000051.1 GCA_010024525.1 Verrucomicrobiota bacterium
GGGGCGGGACCGGCGCACTCAGGCCATTCTTCCGATTCGTGGAAAGTTGATCAATGTGGAGAAGGCCTCGATTGACAAGGTCCTGAACAACAATGAAATCCGGACCATCATTACCGCGGTGGGAACAGGGATCGGCACGACGACAGATAAGAAGGAAGAAGAGACGGGGAGCGGTTTTGATATGGAGAAACTGCGCTACCATAAGATCATTCTCATGACCGACGCCGACGTGGACGGATCCCATATCCGGACCCTTCTCTTGACTTTCTTTTACCGAAAAATGCCGGAACTGGTGGCTCAGGGATATATTTACGTCGCGCAACCTCCGCTCTTTCTGATCAAGCGGAAAAAGCGTGAGGAGTATGTTCAGGATACCGAGACCCTCGACAAGATCCTGATTGAGTTGGGTACGGAAGAGGTTTCCTTGGTACGCCTTTCCGACAAAAAGGCCTACAACAAGAGCCAGTTGCTGGACATCCTGGTATCCCTGCAGGAGTTGGAGAGACTTTCCCGCGCGGTCACGCGTCGTGGGGCCAGATTTGAGGACTATCTTGAGGCTCAGGATCCCAAAAGCGGGGAGTTGCCCAAGTACATCGCCAAGATCCGTGAGCAGACGGAGGAAAAGTTTGAATTCCTTAAAGATGACAAGGAAGTTGCCAAGTTTCGGGAAAAGATGGGGATCGAGGATGATGACGAGGATGAGGAGACGGAGAAAGAGTCCGACAGCAAGGAAGCCAAGGGACGTCCCAAGGCTCACATCTACGAAATTTACGAGGCCACCAGCATTTCCAAGACCCTGCAAGGCTTGGCTAAAAAGGGGTTGGCCATGGATCATTATTCGGCCCAGGACAAACCGCTTTTTGAGTTGGTGGAGGGCGAGGGAGAAAAACCCAGTAAGACCCCGATTTTCTCGATCGCTGAAATTCTGACTTCCGTCAAAAACGTGGGGAAGAAAGGGGTGCAGATCACCCGGTTCAAGGGGTTGGGGGAAATGGACGCCAAAGAACTTTTTACGACCACGATGGATCCCGAGAAACGCCAACTGCTTAAGGTGGATTTGGTGGATGCCGCCAAGGCCGACGAGATCTTTACCACCCTGATGGGGGATGAAGTGGAACCGCGGCGGATCTTTATCGAGGAAAACGCCCTCAATGTGCGGAATTTGGATGTTTAAGAACCGGAAAAACCCACCATGGCCCTGATGAAAGAAAATATTGTCCCGATCAATGTCGCCGACGAGATGCAGAAGTCGTTTCTCGACTACTCCATGTCCGTCATCATCTCCCGCGCCTTGCCGGACGCCCGGGACGGACTGAAGCCGTCCCAGCGGCGAATCCTGTACGCCATGGATGGTCTCGGAGTGCAACCCAACCGCAAGCCGGTGAAGTGCGCCAAGATTGTCGGCGAAACCATGGGTAATTTTCATCCTCATGGTGACATGGCGATCTATCCCACCTTGGTGGGCATGGGGCAGTGGTGGGGGACGCGGCATCTGTTGATTGAGGGACGGGGGAACTTTGGATCCATTGACGGTGATCCTCCCGCCTCGATGCGTTATACCGAGGCCCGTCTGCACCATCTCGGCGCCGCCCTGATGAACGACATGGATCGGGACACGGTCGACTTTGTCCCCACGTATGACGAGCGTTTGACTGAACCGGTTGTTCTCCCGGCCGCCTTTCCCAATCTGATCGTCAATGGAGGCACCGGTATTGCGGTTGGTATGGCGACCAACATTCCTCCCCACAACCTGGGCGAAACGATCGATGCCATTGTGGCGTTGATCGAAAATCCAAAACTTACGGCGGAACAGATCCTGAAGATCATGCCGGGACCCGATTTCCCCACCGGGGCTCTGATTTGCGGTAAGGAATCGATCGCCGCCTATTACAAGACAGGTCGCGGGTCCCTGAAGCTACGGGGGAAGGTATCGGTGGAGGACGGGCGCTCGGGGAAGTCCCAACTGGTGATCACCGAGGTGCCCTATAACGTCAATCCGGAGGAGCTGATCAAGCGGGTGGCGGAATTGGTCGAAGAGAAGAAATTGGACGGGATCAGCGATGCCCGCAATGAGTCGGATGAATCCATCCGCATCGTCCTCGAGCTTAAGCGGGATGCCATTCCCAAGGTGGTCATCAACAACCTTTATAAACACACCGCGCTGGAGAGCAGTTTCGGGGTCATCATGTTGGCACTCGATGGGCGGCGCCCGAAGCTGCTGCCCATGCGTGAGATGCTTCTCTGCTATCTCGAGCACCGCCGGGAAGTCGTCATCCGCCGCACGAAGTTTGACCTCAAGGTCGCGGAAGATCGTGCCCACATTCTGGAGGGATACAAAAAGGCCCTCGATCATCTTGATGACTTCGTCAAAATCATCCGGGCGGCCAAGGATCGCCAGGGTGCCAAGGAGAAATTGATCGCGAAGTACAAGCTCAGCGAACGCCAGGCGGATGCGATTCTCGAACTACGTCTTTACCAATTGACAGGATTGGAGAGGGAGAAGATCGAGGAGGAGTATCTGGCCGTCATCCAGAAAATCGAGGAGCTTCGCAGCATCCTGGCCAGCGAGAAAAAAGTGTACGCCATCATCAAAAAGGAACTTCTCGAAATTAAGGAGAAGTACGCTGACAAACGGCGCACTCAGATCGTCAAGGACGAGGGGGAGATCGATGTGGAAGATCTGATCGCCAAGGAAGGGACCCTGATCACTCTTTCCCATGCCGGTTACATCAAGCGAACATCCGCTGACAGTTACCGGGCCCAGAAACGCGGGGGCAAAGGAGTGATTGGCATGAAATCCAAGGAGGAGAAGGGGGAGGAGGCGGACACCGACTTTGTGGAGCATCTCTTTTCTGCCACCACCCATGATTACCTGATGTTTTTCACCAGCACCGGGCGGGTGTACGTGGAGAAGGTTTATGAAATTCCTGAAATGGGGAGAACCGCACGTGGAAAGTCCATTGCCAACATACTGGCGCTGCAACCTGGGGAGAAAATTGCCGCTTTGATTTGCGTGCAGGAGTTCACGGACAAACAGCATCTGGTGATGGCCACATCCTCGGGCATCGTGAAGAAAACGAACCTATCCGACTACGCCAACTTCCGTAAGGGCGGAATTATCGGGATCAAAGTCGAGCAGGGAGACGAACTCATCGGTTGTGCCCTGACCAATGGCAAGCAGGAGATCGTGTTGGTGACAGCGGAGGGCATGAGCCTCCGGTTCCACGAGGATCAATTGCGGGATCAGGGGAGAGCGACAGTGGGAGTCTATGGCATTCGTCCGGAGAAGAAGGACAAAGTGGTGGGTGCGGCGGTCGTCGACCCCAAGGCCACGTTGTTGGTGGTGGGAGACAACGGGGTGGGGAAGAGAACCTCCTTTGACGACTACCGAAGTCAGACCCGTGGCGGAAAGGGCATCATCACCATGAAGACCACGGACAAGACTGGTTTGGTGGCCGGGGCCATTTCGGTGAAGGATGAGGACGAGATTATGCTGATCACCGTCAAGGGTCAGATGGTGCGCACCAAGGTGAAAGACATTCGGGAGTCGGGTCGGAACACTCAAGGCGTATATCTGGTCAGACTCCAGAAAGGGGATCGACTGCAGGGTGTGGCCCGGGTGGTGGAGCCTGAGGAGGATGACGGACAGCTTGAATTAGGGTCGTGAGACCCTGGATTGGTTTGGCCCTTGTTTGGGCCTTCATAAGTTGCGGCCTGCGGGCTGTGCCCTCCGACGAGGTGTTAGAGCGGATCGGGTTTGGATCCTGTTATAAACCCGAGAAGCAAACCCCTTTGTGGGCGGAGGTGAAGAGATTTGATCCGCAGCTTTGGATTTGGCTCGGGGATAATTTCTATAACGATTGGATCGAGGGAAAGTATATCCGCTTCAATGATGACCCCGATGCGTTTATCAAAGGTTACGAGAAGCTAAGCAAGAGCGAGGGGATGGCGGCTTTGCAGAAGCTTATGCCCGACCATGTCATGGCAACCTGGGACGACCATGATTTTGGGAAAAATGACGCCGGCAAAGATTATTCGAGGAAGGAGGAGGCTCGGAAAGCGTTTGTTCGCTTCTGGGGAACCCCGGATCGCCCGGATGGGGTTTATTCCTCAAGGGACTGGGGACCTGCAGGAAAATGTGTCCGAGTGATCATGCTGGATCTGCGATACAACCGAGATCCCTTGCCCAAGAAAAAGGAAGTCAGCCCGGAAGGAGATATGTTGGGCGAGTTGCAGTGGGCTTGGCTTAAGGGGGAGCTTTCCCGGGCAGGCGCCGACTTGGTGGTCATCGGATCCAGCACGCAGTTTGTGGCGGAGAAGCATCCCTATGAGCGATGGGCGAACTTTCCGAAATCGAAGGCGAGATTACTTCAGTTGATTGCCGATTGTGGGACCAAGGGGGTCATCTTTCTGAGCGGCGATCGGCATAATGGGGAAATTTCATGCCAAAAAGGCACCGTGGTTGGCTATCCCGTTTATGATATCACCTCCAGTGGACTGACGGAGGTTTCCTCCTTGAAGCAGGAGTTGAACCCTGACCGGGTGGGGCATTTGGTGAATGCGCAGAATTTCGGGGTGATTCTCCTGGATTGGAAGGAGGTGGATCCCAAGGTCACTTTGGAACTGCATTTGTCGAATGGGACTGTGGCGGAGAGCTTGTCTTTTCCTTTGTCCCAACTTGCCCCGCACAAGCCCTGAACTAGTTTGAAACCGATGTCCTTCGTATTACCCCGCCCTGAACTTAGTCTCTGGGAGAAGCTTTATTTGCCCTCCATCGTGGGAGGTTTATGGATCACCTTGAAACACATGTTGGGCACCATCGTGGGGCGCCTTTTTCCCAGAAAAACCAACACCCCACGCTCCTTAATGGACATGAGTGCCACTGGCCTTGTCACCATGCAGTACCCAGAAGAGAAATGGCCGATGCCGGACGGTTATCGTGGGGCACCGGTGTTGGTCATGGACGAAGAGGGACGGGAGAAGTGTGTTTCCTGCCAACTTTGTGAGTTTGTTTGCCCGCCGCGGGCCATCCGCATCACCCCTGGATCAATTGCCGGATCCGATGCCCACGCCAACGTCGAGAAACGCCCCCAGGATTTCGTCATCGACATGTTGCGATGCATCTATTGCGGGATGTGTGAGGAAGTTTGCCCGGAAGAGGCCATTTTTCTCCGAAAAGAGCATCCCATTTTTGTCGGAACCACCCGACAATCCATGATTCGGCACAAAGAGGAACTCTATCGTCTTGGAGGTGTGTTACCGAGACCGATCAAGAAGTGGGAAAATAAGTAAATTCCACCGGGCAGAGTAGCCGCGGGATGAGTTTTCAACATGCGGCATGGGTTGGCGGTTGACCGCTGTTGAGGGTTCTTTAACCTCACGCAACCCCCGAAAGATCACAAGGATGGAACAAATCTTCTTCTGGAGCCTGGCCGTCGGGTTGTTAACCGCCGCTTCGGCTGTCGTCATTCTGCGCAATCCGGTGAGCAACGCTGTCTGTCTGGTGGTGGGACTGGTTTTTCAGGCAGCTCTTTTTGTGACCTTGGAAGCCAACTTTTTGGCCGCCGTGCAGATCATTGTCTACGCCGGGGCGGTCATGGTCCTCTTTCTCTTTGTCATCATGCTTTTGGATGTGAAGGAGGAAGCCAGGCGCCCGATGGTCTGGCCCAAATTGGTCGGGGTGTTCGTCGGCGTGGTCGTGGCGGTCTTGGGGATTCCACGGTTGGTCGCCTCTTTTCCGGCTTCACAAAAGAAGTTGATTTGGGGTGAGGGGAAGACCTCGGGAGCGGCCCAGGATCTGGGGACTCTGCTCTTCACCTCTTACGCACCCTTATTTCTGGCCACGGGAGTGCTTCTGCTGGTCGCAACCATTGGGGTGGTGGTCCTTTGCCGAAGGGATCCCAGCCCATGATCACCGGGGACATCACTTTGGGCCATTACCTGGCCTTGAGCGGATTCCTTTTTATTATCGGCCTAGCCGGGGTGTTGCTTCGCCGAAGCCTTCTCATCATCATGATGTCGCTCGAGCTGCTCCTCAATGCAGCCAATCTGGCCTTGGTGGCAGTGGGACGATTTCAGGGACTTCCCGACACCCAGGTAGCGGTGTTTTTTGTGATTACCGTCGCGGCAGCGGAAGTCGCGCTTGGCTTGGCCATCTTGGTGGCAATTTTTCGGGTAAAAAAAACCACGGCTATCGACCGCATGGCCAATCTCCGCTTCTAAATGATCCCCTACGCCCCGTACCTGATCCTTTTGCTGCCGTTGTTTTCGGCCGTGATGACCCGTCTCTTTCTGCAGCCTTTTCCCCGGGTGGCGGTGACCAGTTCGGTGGTCGCCTGTTTCTTGAGTTTTGTGGGGTCTCTGTTCCTGCTGGGGGCGGGAACCCCATCCGGAGGGATGGCGGCCCCGATGATCCCTTGGATCGAGTTTGCCGGACTAAAGGCCAACTTCGGTCTGGTGGCGGACCCGTTGGCCAGGATGATGGCCGCCTTGGTCACCGGAGTGGCCTTTCTGGTGCACATTTACTCCATCGGTTATCTCGCGAAAGACCCATCCCGCAGTCGTTTTTTCGGCGAGCTCTCTCTCTTTGTCTTTTCGATGCTGGGGATCGTTTTTGCCGACAACCTGGTCACGATGTTTATTTTCTGGGAGTTGGTGGGACTGAGTTCCTACTTGCTCATCGGCTTCTGGTTTGAGCGGCCGGCCGCCGGAGCCGCGGCTAACAAGGCGTTTCTGGTGAACCGGATCGGGGATTTTGGTTTCATTTTGGGAATTCTTGGGACGTGGTCCCTCTTTGGAACCATCGGGTTTGCCGACCTTCCAAGTCGTGCGTCCGCGGGTGCGGCAGGTTGGGCGGTCACCGCCGTTGGGCTCGGCTTACTCTGTGGCTGCCTTGGTAAGTCGGCGCAGTTCCCGCTGCATGTCTGGTTGCCTGATTCCATGGAAGGTCCGACGCCTGTTTCTTCGTTGCTACATGCGGCCACCATGGTGGTGGCTGGCGTTTACATGCTGATTCGGGTTTTGCCAGTGCTGGAACTGAGCCAGATCACCATGACAACCATCGCCTGGATTGGAGGGATCATGACTCTTCTGCCGGCGCTCATTGCCTGCCAGCAGAACGATATTAAAAGGATTTTGGCCTACTCTACGCTTTCGGAAATCGCCTACATGGTGATGGCGGTGGGGCTGGGGGTGACCGGGCCGGCCATGTACCACCTGATGACCCACGCCTTCTTCAAGTGTCTCCTATTTTTGGCCTCCGGTTCGGTGATTCATGGCTGCCATGAGGAGCAGGACATCTGGAAGATGGGGGGGTTGAACAAGAGGATGCCCTTTACCTACTTGGTGACTTGGATCGGAACAATCGCCCTGTGTGGCATTCCCCCGGTTTCCGGATTCTGGAGTAAGGATGAAATCTTTGCCGCCACGGCTTCGCATCCCGGACTGGCCGCGGTTTCCATGCTCGCGGGTTTCTTCACGTCCTTTTTCATGCTGCGCATGATCCTTGTGGCCTTTGGGGGAAACCCACGCGGAGAGGGGGCCAAGCATGCCCACGAGGGGCCGCCGGTAATGGTGGTTCCGATGTTGATTCTGGCAGTGCTTTCGGTTTTTAGCGGTCTATTCCCGGTCCAGGCCTTCCTGGGTGCGGGCTCGGAGGGGCATCACGCCTCCTGGACCCTATGGGTCTCCCTGTTGGTGGCGCTTGCGGGTTTTATCCCAGCATACCAACTTTATGTCGGAGCCAGTCAGGACCCTCTTTCCATCCCTTGGTTGCGCGGAAAATTGTACATCGATGAATTCTATCAGACGGTCTTGGTGGCCGGGCAGGATG
>RGGS01000501.1 GCA_010024525.1 Verrucomicrobiota bacterium
ACGATCCTAAAAATGCTAAGTCTGATTCGAATACCGTTCTCGATATAAAATATTTAAAAAAGATTTTGATTAGTGCCAAAGAATTTCATCTAAAAAGACTTGAACTAGAGAAAAAACTGGGAGCGCAGGATGTTAAATAAAGATATAGACCTTTTAACTGTCAAAGATTTAATGTTAAAGCTTGGCAAATTTCCATGCTTAAACACTAAGTCAATTTTAAAAGAAGCACTTGATCAAATGACTTTTTTAAAAATGGGCATCTGTTGTGTGATGAATGGAAAAAAATTAGCTGGAATTATTACAGACGGTGATTTTAGAAGAAGAATACTTGATCAGCAAAAGCCAATTTCATCTTTTTTAGTTGATGACGTTATTATACATTCAATAAAAAACCCGATAACTGTTAATTCAAATGAAAAAATTTTTAATGCAGTAAAATTAATGGAGAAAAATTTAATTTGGGATTTACCCGTAGTTGATAGTAATAAAGATTTAATTGGTTTGTTGCATCTTCACCCAATTGTAAAAAAACTTCTTTCAATTTAAAAATTTGTTCATTTGTGGTACAAAAATTAGTAGCGTTAATACCCGCGAGGTTAAAATCACAAAGAATAAAGAATAAAGTTTTATATTTAGTTGACGGTTTGCCAATAATAGAACATGTAAGGAGAAGAGCGCTTATCTCAGGCTTGTTTAGTGATGTAATTATAGTCACGGGAGATAAAAAAATAACAGAAATAATAAAGAAAAATAATGGCAAGGTTATTGAAAGTAAAAAAAAACATACTAGCGGCACAAGTAGATGCGCTGAAATTGCCAAAAATATAAAAGGAGATATTTTTGTAATAATTTTTGCTGATGAACTTTTTATTTTACCTTCACAATTAAAAACGTTTTGCAATATAATAAAAAAAGATAAAATTTCTGATGCTTGGAATGCAACTACACAACTTATTAACAAGGATTTCTTTTTAAAAGAAGTGGTAAAATGTGAAATTGACAAGAGTTATTACATAAAAAATTTTTTTAGATTAGGTAGTAATAATTCTAAAATAAAATCTGTAGGAATTCTTGCTTTTAGAAGAAAGTTGCTTCTAAAATATAACAAAATAAAAAAAACAAAAAAAGAGATACTACAT
>RGGS01000502.1 GCA_010024525.1 Verrucomicrobiota bacterium
TCTCCAGAAATATATCGGCGGAACCCGAACCGGCGCCGCCTCGGTCTCGGGCGGAAAGCCTTTTATTTCGGGTACCACGACGGTGTACGGCACGGATGTAAATGGGGTTCCGACCCAGCAAACGCGCGATGGAATTACCCCGACTTCACCGGCGGCCGCTACCATCGGTCAAATGTCCCAAGTGGCCGTAGCCGCCCTGCCGGGCATGCAGATTGCCACCTTTATCCTCGGCTCCATCGATCTTTACATTAACGCCCTGACCGCCACTTCGCGTTTTCGGATCGCCTCCCGCCCGTCGGTTTTTACCGCCAACAACAAAAAAGCGGTCATTTACAACGGAAAGAAAATCGCCGTGCCGACCAGCACGGTAACTACTCTCGGGGCCGGCGGCAGCGCCAGCACCACCTCCGGATCCCAACAATCCAACATCCAGTACCAGGATGTGGTGCTCAAAATTGAGGTTGTGCCCTTGATCAATAGTGCCCGCGAGGTCAGCCTCCAGATCATTCAGACCAACGATACCATTTCCCAAAACTCCACGAACATCGGGGGCGGGGTCAGCGTGCCGGAAATCAACACGCAGGAGTTGACCACCACCGTGACGGTTCCCGACCAGTCCACCATCCTGCTGGGAGGGCTCATTACCCAGCAAGACGCCAAAGATGTGGCGGGGGTTCCGTTTCTTTCCTCGATTCCGCTGATGGGAAACCTGTTCAAATCAACTTCCGACACCACCCAGCGGCAGGAGTTGGTGGTGATGATTCAGCCCTCGGTGGTCCAGGACGTTCCGGAAATGCGGGAGATCAGCAAAACGGAGCGGGATCTGACGGGCTTTTCCTCCAAGGAACTGTCGCCTCTGACCGCGAAAGTGGGTTCCAAAAGCTCCGCCCAAGATTTCCCCCTTACTTCTCCCGAAGAACTGCCTGCGCCGCCCGCCCAGGAATAAAAGCCGTCAGCATGGGTGGTTTGCCCGCGGGTTGACTCCGTCCCCTGTTTCAAGGACGCTGGCAGGCATTAGTTTCTCTACTTCATGAACATCCACGAGTACCAAGCCCGTGATCTGTTGGCTTCGGCCGGGGTGGCCGTTCCCCGCGGGGCCGTGGCCCGGACGCCTGAGGAAGCCGAATCCATCGCCCGC
>RGGS01000503.1 GCA_010024525.1 Verrucomicrobiota bacterium
GCCGAGACTGCCAAAATTGTGAATCCCGGGAAAAAAGTGCTGATGCCCGACCTCCACGCCGGCTGCTCGCTGGCGGATTCCTGTCCCGCCGACAAGCTGGCGGTCTACCTGAGGAAGAATCCGGGTCTCTACGTGGTTTCCTATGTGAACTGCACGGCAGCGGTGAAGGCACAGAGCGATGTGATCTGCACCTCGGGCAACGCCGAAAAAATTGTGCGTCGCGTGCCGGCGGACCGGGAAATCCTCTTTCTACCCGACCGGAACCTCGGGGACTGGGTCATGCAGAAAACCGGGCGAAAGATGCGTCTTTGGGACGGGGACTGCTATGTCCACATGGAGTTCACCGCGTCGTCGATCGACCGGATCCGCAAAGAGCATCCGGAGGCGCCGGTCGTGGCGCATCCCGAGTGTACCCGGGCGGTGCGGGCGTTGGCGGACGAGGTTTGCTCCACCGAAAAAATGGTTTCCTTTTGTCAGACCCATCCGGCCCAAACCTTCATCGTGGTCACGGAAGAGGGGATGCTGCACCGGTTGAGGCGGGAGATGCCGGAGAAAACCTTCCTTCCCGGGCCGACCGACCACTGTGCCTGTGCGGAATGCCGTTATATGAAGATGAACACGCTGGAAAAGGCGGTGGCGGCCCTGGAAAATTTGTCCCCTGAAGTGACCCTGAGCGAAGAGACCATCGCCAAGGCAAAAACACCCATAGAAAGAATGCTGGATTGGAGCCGTAACTAGTTTTCAGTCAGGCTTTTATGCCTATAGTCAGAGCGGGGTTTTTTTGGGAATGTTTTCTCTGTGCAAATCTGATACGATTGCTAGCACTTTTTACGTAATATCATGAAAATAAATATTTCATGGAAGGTGATCTTCTGTGTCTTGGCGGCATGGTTCCTTGGGTTTAGCCCTCTGGCTGCCCAGACCAAGGAGGCGCCAGAATCCGTGGAGCCGCCTCTTCAGATCACCTCGGATGGGGCCAACCGTTACGAGGGGGGAATTTATTACGCGGAAGACAATGTCACGGTGACCTACGGCGGCGATGTGCTGATGGCCGACCAAGTGCATTTTAATCCCGCCACCAAGGAAGCCACGGCCAAGGGCAACGTCCGCCTCTACATGATGGACCAGATCTA
>RGGS01000504.1 GCA_010024525.1 Verrucomicrobiota bacterium
TCTCCCTTTGCCGCCACCACGAGTCCCAAAGCTGTCGAACCACGGGCATCGCCCTTTCGCTCACCTTGGACCGCGTGGGATCCGGCAACAGCCCGGCAACACCATAAAGAACGGCAGCCCGCCCCACCGGATCGGGAATCCGCAAGAGCTTGTGAATCGGAACCGCCCGGGCCAAAGAGGCGAACGGTTCCCGGTTTTCGGAAAAGCCCAGCCCCTCCGCCAAAGCAACCCAAACCGCCTGCTCATACCCCAACGAAACCACCCGCGCCTGCCCAAGGGACCGCCGCTGGCGCAGGCGATGCCATCCGGCCTCTTCCAAAATCTCCTTCAGCTTCTCCGGCGGCAGGGCCAGCAGCGCCGAATGACACCGCCCAGGCTTTTCCCCCGTGAGGATCTCGGCAGGGGAGAAACGGAAAAGGGAGATCAGCTCCGTCAGGGGGGCGGAGAGCTGGTGCTCCAAGGCCACTTGCCGGATCCCCGGGGAAAGCCCATCGAATCCCGCCGGATCCGCCTGCCAGAAGACGTGGAGAAGGACATTTCCATAGGCGGGGTTGGCGGAATGCTCGTGGGCACACCAGTCGGAGGAATGACGATGGATCTCGACATCCCCCGTCAAAATCCGGCCCTCGGAGTTCGAGAAGGAAGCCTTCAGAAAGTCAGGCCCCGGCCGATGGTTCCAGATGCCGGGATGAAGGAGACGGATGTGTTCCCCCGCCAGGGTCGTCAGGGGATTCCGGACCAGTTGCTCAAACCAGATCCGCTGAAGGACGGATTCCGACAAGATCGGCCCTGGCTCCTCCCGCAGGAGGTTTGCCCTCACCCATCGCCGGTAACCCAAGCCCATAAGGAAGAAACCACGAAAAACGGAAAAGGATGCGGTCTTTTTTTCGCTACGCGAAAAAGGTAGATAGGATATGGTAGATGGCAGAGGGGCTCCCTGCGACCCCAAGCCTTTTGCCTAGATCCTTACTGAATCCTAAACCTAATCCTCACCCATCACCCCATCTCCTATCTTCCATCTCCCATCTTCCTGCCTTCAATGGGTTCATAGTCACTCCAATCCCTTAAGTCGTAGTGCCACCACTCATCCGGCACCCCGGAAAAGCCGGCG
>RGGS01000505.1 GCA_010024525.1 Verrucomicrobiota bacterium
CAATCAAGCAAAACAATTGGAGCTGTACTTAACCGCGGATGGAGCGAGACAAAGCACCTTGCCCAGCAGTGGATTTACAAACTTGCAGGGCGGCCAATTCGTTCCGGTCAATTAGTTCGCCCCCAAAGCCGCCGCTCAGTGACGCACCGACTGTCGATTCGCACAGCACCAGCAAGGCGCAGTTTCTTTTGCAAGGGGTTTACTCTCCTTGAACTGATATCTGCCATGGTGGTGATCGGCATTTTAGCGACGCTTTCTTTTCCCCTGTATTCAAGCATCCGGGCGATGATGGAGGGCAAGCGCTGCGAGACTAACTTGAGAAGCTTGGGGGCCGGAATGAACGCCTATCTGGCCGATCACTCGGGTTGGCCCCAAATCCCTCCATACAATAACGAAGCACGCAAATCGGTTGTTGGAGCCCCGCCAGAAGCCCAAGCGAATTCCCCGGCAGGCCGATGGATTGCGGCCCTCAAAGACTACGGGGTGCCCGAACAAACTTGGCGTTGTCCTACGGTGGACCGGCAGATTCTCGCAGGCGCCAAGCCGGAAGCGCAAAAATACAAACGCCTAGATTACATACCAACCAGCTTTGGCGCCCAAGAAAATCCCCTGGCGTGGCCGGAACATCCGTGGTTTATCGAACGCGGCTCCAACCACAGCGGAGGGCCGAACTTACTGATGACGAACGGAACCGTCACAAACGTCAAAAAGCTGGTCGGAAAATAACGCTCAAAGCTTTCCCATCCGGACCAACCTCCCGAAGAGCCCCATCACCGGCGGAGGCGTGGTGCGGGAAAAACTTCGCCCAAAGGAAGGACCCGGCCTTCCCTTAAACGAACCTCCGTAAGCGCGATCCCGAGTTCCTGCTGATAACGGCGCACCAGCCGGGTTTCGGGCTCCGTGAACAGGGAGACCGCCGTGCCACTGGCACCCGCGCGCGCGGTGCGCCCCACACGATGGATGTAGGCCTTGCTTTGAGAAGGCGCGTCGAGATTGAAAATGTGCGTCACCCCCGCGATGTCGAGTCCCCTCGCGGCCACATCGGAGGCGATCATCACCGTGGCGTGGCCGCTGCGAAAATCGTCCATCGCTTTTTTCCGGTCGGCTTTC
>RGGS01000506.1 GCA_010024525.1 Verrucomicrobiota bacterium
CTGCAGAAAGCGGGTTTGGGCCGTTGGCCCTATGGGAGATCCCTGAGGCTGAAGATGGGGAGTTTGGCCTTTGCCTACGGCTGGAGTGCGGGCCTCTTTTTTCTGCTGGCCTCTCGGGAACTGGGGGGCAGCGGAAGCGGGTGGATCTGCGTTTGGCTCGTTTTTGGAATCCTGCTTTTGGGAGGCCTCGAAGGGGGGCGTCGTCTGGCGGTGACACTGGGAACTTTCCTGGGGGGAGACCGGATCCTGGAAAAAGTGGCCTTTGTCGGCCGAACCCGGCGGATGGAGGTTCTTCTACGGCAGAGCTCGCTTACGATGGGCCCCCTCCAAAGGGTGTGCGGGTATCTGCAGATTGGGCAGACGCCATGTGGGTGTTCCGGATATGCCAACCTGGGGCCGCTGAATCGGTTGGAGGAGATCTTGGAAAAGGAGAGGATCACCCTCCTGCTGGTGGCGGAGAACGCGGTTTCCTCAGAGGAGTTGGGACGAATTGCCAAGACCTGCCTTTTGCTGGGGAGGCGATTGAAGGTGATTCCCGAAGGCTTCCATTTTTGGCTCGATGGACGTCCACCGGTGTTGATTTCCGGCCTTCCCGTGGTCGGAATGATCAACCTGAGGTTTCACCGCACGGGGTATCGTTTTGCCAAAAGAGCGATGGATATTCTGGGGGCAAGCTTGGCCCTCCTGTTTTTATCTCCGCTTTTTCTGCTGGTGGCCGCGGCGATCCGAGGGGATTCCCCGGGTCCGATTTTTATTCGGCAGCGCCGGGTCGGTCTTCGGGGGAAAGAGTTTTGGATCCTGAAATTTCGTTCCATGCGGGCCGGGGCGGAGACCGAGGCGCAACGATGGGCGGAGGATGAGGATCCCCGGTGCACTCCCTTGGGTCTTTGGTTGAGAAAGATGAATTTGGATGAACTGCCGCAGCTCTGGAATGTGTGGAAGGGGGAGATGAGTCTGGTGGGGCCGCGCCCGGAAATGGCGGATCTTGTGCGGACTTTTTCCACCTCGGTCCATTCGTATGCCCTGAGGCTGCGGATGAAACCGGGCATGACCGGTTGGGCGGCAGTGCATGGATTCCGCGGCAACACCTCTCTCCAGGAAAGGATCGAC
>RGGS01000507.1 GCA_010024525.1 Verrucomicrobiota bacterium
AGCCCACCGGCTTGACGGCGGACATCACGGCCAAGGAGTTGACCGTGAGCGGTGCGGTGGCGGACGATAAGACTTATGATGGATCCGATGCCGCCACGATCAACCTGACCGGCGCGACCCTCAACGGGGTGGTTCCCTTGGATGATGTTTCTCTGACTAACGGCGGGGGAACTTTCGCCTCCATGAATGTCGCAAATGACATTGCGGTGACGGCCAACTTGGGCCTGGACGGTGCGGATGCGGGCAACTATCTCCTGACCCAGCCCACCGGCTTGTCAGCCAACATCAGTGCCGCTCCGGTGCCTTCCGGCTCCATCACCCTAACACCTCCTTCAAGCCTGACCTATGATGGAACGGCCAAGGAATACCAGGCCTCATCCTCCGGCCCGTCCAGTTTTTTGATTACTTATGAAGGAAGAAATTCAACCACCTACGACAGTGTGATTCCACCGACTGATGCCGGCGAATATACGGTCACGGCCACGGTAACTGACCCCAACTACGACAACTCCGCTTTCGAAAGCGAGGAGTTCACCATCGCCAAGGCCTCCCAGACGATCACCTTCCCGCCGGTGGCTGACGGGGTTGTAGGAGGCAGCACCACGCTGACGGCGTCAAGCAGTTCCGGCCTGACGGTCAGTTATTCCTCCTCCCACA
The DNA here is from genome assembly GCA_010024525.1 of Verrucomicrobiota bacterium. GTDB lineage: Bacteria > Verrucomicrobiota > Verrucomicrobiia > Methylacidiphilales > Verrucolacustridaceae > Verrucolacustris. Next base: position 658 of record RGGS01000507.1, read on the forward strand.
TCAACGTGGCCACCGTCTCTGGCACCACCCTGAGCTTTGTGGGCCTCGGAACCGCCACGATCACGGCCAGCCAAGCCGGGGACAGCAACTATCTGGCGGCCACTGACGTCACCCGGACCGTTAACGTGACTTCGCCTGACGGCCCTTGGGATAAATGGGCGGATGACTACAGTATGGCCAACGGTACGGAGCGGGCGAAGAACTCCGATCCGGACGGGGACGGCTTCGTCAACGAAATGGAGTTTGCCTTTGGAACCCACCCCAAGGCACGGAATGCCGAGGTGTTTGCCAGCCACGCCAAAGTGGGCACAAATTATGTGGTGACCTTCAATAAGCGGAAGCTTTCCAGCGAGGCCACCTATGACATTCGCTCGAGCTCCGACCTCAAGCAGCCCTTTACCAACGGCACAACGATGACCTTGGCGATCTGCGGCTTGCGGGACGCAACCATGA
>RGGS01000508.1 GCA_010024525.1 Verrucomicrobiota bacterium
CCCCAGACTTTGTCATCCGCGCCACCCCTTCCAAAAGCGCAGGCCGACTGGTAACGGCTTCCCGGTGATGTTCCCCGTCAAACATCCGGCCATACAACGTCCACCAGTTGTAAATGAGCGCCACCAAGTTTGCCATGATCCGCGTGGGCGCCAACAGCTTGGTGGTAAAACCTCCCCAACCCCACTGGTTTTTCAATTCGTCGTAGATGTTCTCAGCATCCGCCCTCTCCCGATATAACCGGGCTAAGACCCTTGCTGGATAGGTCTTCGCATCAAGCGTCGTTACCAGCACGGCGATCTTGCCTGCCCACGGCGCCGGAGTTTCCCCCCACTGCGCGGCCCCAGGCAACACAGGTGATATGTGGTCTTTACGCCTCCTAGATCGCTCGCCAACCGGTGCTACCGCTGGAGTTTCGCGCACCAACACCACACGGCGTGTTTGACTCCAACCGCTCAAGCGCAGACTGGACTCAAGCACTTCCCAATCATCTCCGGCATCCTCCCATCTGCCGCCACCGCATTGCATTCGGGTCACCAGCGCCCGCACCTTTTCACTGTGACGCAACTTGAGCAAACAGGGAAGGCTTCGCGCCTCGGCTTCACGAAGAAGACCTTCATTCCCAAACCCGCAGTCGCCACGGATAAACGCAGGCCAATGGGAGCGCGGTAACTGGTCCAAAAGAGACCACATTCCAGGCAGGGCGTGCTTGCTTGCAGATTCCTTGCCTCCGGTAACTTCCAGTCCCAAACAGAGTCGGGTATTGGCCATGAAATAACTGTGATAGACGAGACTTGGCCGCCCCGGTTTGTGAGGGTTGTAGCCGATCTGAGCTCCTTGTTGGTGACCGAAAACCGGCTTCACCGTGGAGTCAATGTCGAGGATCCAAGGTTGCTCAAGAACAGGTTCCACACACGCGCGAAGTTCATTGGAAAGCCATTGAAGGGCAGTCACTTCAGGCATGCGTTTAAGGGCGTCCCGGATAACATCCTCACTCACGGTGGAGGTCATCCCCAGGACGCTCGGGTTGACTGCATCGCCGCGGATGGCGTTGATGTGTGCGTATCGCCAGTGTCCAGCGAGAATCGACATGAAGGCAGTGCCGAGGACGT
>RGGS01000509.1 GCA_010024525.1 Verrucomicrobiota bacterium
GCGCGATCGCCAGTGACCACCTGCCGGAAGGACCGGGCAATCGCGTCGCGCGGGCTTCCTTACAACGGTTTCTTCTTGGCGGTGGTGGCTGTGGTGGTGTCTGCGGAGAGGGCGAAGGCGAGCAACATGGGGTCGGTGGCGGTGGTGGTGAGGCCGCCGGAAGCGGTCGCGGTGTATGCGGCCCGTCCATAGAGGCCGCCGGCGAGGATGTCCTGGAGGTCGCCGAGATCGACGACACCGTCGAAGTTGAAGTCGCCATCGGCCCAGACGGCCGCCCGACCGGTGCCGTACTTCCCGGAGGCGAGCACGTTCTGGAGGTCGCCGAGGTCGACGAGTCCGTCGAGGTTGGTGTCGCCCTCGGCGGCGAAGGCGATCGTGGCCGATCCGTCGCCGTTGTCGAGCCAGCCGACGGCGCGATATGGCGTCGCCGCGGCGGCGGCCGATGCGATCCCGCTCGTGCCGTTCCAGGAGCCGTCTCCGAAGCCGGCGAGGATTCGGGCTTGGATGCTGGCCGCGGTCCAGCCGCCCGCGACGTTGATCCGGCCGGTGCCGAGGTCGATGCGGCCGTTGGCGTCGAGCGCGACGGATAGCACCGGCAACGAGGCGGATCCGATGTCGAGCGTGGCCCGTGCGCCGGCCCGCACGGTGAGCGGGCCGGAGCCGAGTGCCGCGGTGTTCCGGATCACCACTTCCCCCTGCTCGACCACGACGCCGCCGGAAAACGTCGCGGCGGCCGAGAGCACGAGCGTGCCCGCGCCCTGCTTCACGATCTGCATCGCCCCGCTTCGCACCGTCGAATCGACCACCGTCTGGCTCGCCGCCACCGTCACCGTGACCGTCGGCGAGGTCACGGCCAGGAGGCCTGCCTCCGCCCTTCGCAGCGGTCGGAAGCCGGTGCCGGTGGCCTCCACCTCGTAGCTCCCCGAGTCACGGCCCGTGGCAGGCCGCGCGAGGCCGCGCAGGTCCTGTGCCGCACAGGCCGCGACGACGCTGGCCAGATCGTGGGCTGCGGCGGTCGACGCCGTGTCCTTCACCGTCGGCACGGCCGCCGCAGCGCCGACGAGCGGACTCGAGGCCGCGGGCACCTGGAGCACGTCGTAGAGAGCCGTG
>RGGS01000510.1 GCA_010024525.1 Verrucomicrobiota bacterium
AAGTGAAATGCAGGCGAATGCCGCCACCAGTGCACTGCTCGATACCAACAAGATCCTGATCTCCAACCACAGCTACGGCTACCTCTCCGGTTGGGTCTATGTCAACGGAGGCAGCCCTTACCGGCTTTGGGACTGGTACGGGGATGGGACCAGTACCTCAGGGTTTGAATTTGATTATGGCCGTTACAACACCTACGCGCGGGATACCGATTCCATTGCCGCCGCTGCTCCTTTCTATCTGATGTTCCGCAGCGCGGGAAACGATCGGACGGACAACCCGGCCACGGGTCAATCCGTGGGTCTGTCCGCCGGTGCCACCAGCGTGGTAAGTTACAGCTCCTCCATCCATCCGGCCGGGGACGGAAGTTACCGCGGGGGCTATGAGACCATCGGTTTCGATGCGCTTGCCAAAAACGTCGTTACCGTTGGATCCGTTGCCGATGCTGTGAATCCCTACCCTACCCGGGATGTCAACAAGGCGATCGTGAACTCCTTCTCCTGCTGGGGTCCAACTGATGACGGCCGCATCAAGCCCGATCTCGTGGCGAACGGGGACCAGCTCTACAGCGCCGTGGACGGCGGCGACAACGCTTATGCCATGTACAGCGGCACCAGCATGTCCTCGCCGAACGCGGCAGGAACCGCCGCTCTGGTGGCCCAGCAATATATCCAGCTCTTTAACCAAGCCATGCGGGCCAGCACCTTAAAAGGGGTCCTGATCCACACTGCCGATGACCGCGGGAATCCTGGTCCTGACTACCAATACGGGTGGGGCTTGATCAATGGACAAGCTGCTGCCGACCTGGTCCGCGACCATCATACCCATCCCACCAAAACGAGATTGATCGAGGGTCAAATCAGTTCGACGACCAACCGCATCACCCACGCGTTTTCTTGGGACGGAACGAACCCGATTCGGGTTACTCTGGCTTGGACCGACCCAGCCGGGACATCCACCACCACCTCCGATCTTCGAACCGCTCGATTGATCAACAATCTGGATGTGAAGCTGATGGCACCGAACGGCACAACCAACCTTCCTTATGTCATGCCATTTGTCGGCAACTGGACCCAGACGGCCATGGCTTCCAATGCTGTCTCTGGAACCAA
>RGGS01000052.1 GCA_010024525.1 Verrucomicrobiota bacterium
CCTGCGCAGCGGGGCCGTGGTGTTGAAGGCGAGATAGGAATTTTTAGATTAAGATTAAGTTGAAGATTAAGAGAAGATTGTTCTCTGTGAATCGGGGCTTAGGTAGGGGCGATTGTGCCCGATCGCCCGATGGAAAGCCGGGCCTTGGAGCGTTACAAAATTCGATCGGAGGACCCAGAGGATCGTCCCTGCCGATTCTATCGACTCTTTTGCTTTGCGTCGTGTCCTCGAACCCGGGGTTCTCCTTCGCTCAAGCTCCTGTGGGCATCAATTCTGTAGGGACGCGCTCCGCCGCGTCCTGCGCGGACCCGACAGAGCGGGGCCCTACAGAAGTTTCAGCCACGGACCGGATCGACTGGCAGTTGCCAACGGAGAATGACGGGCTCTTCCATGATCAGGAGAGGCGTTTCTTTCAACCGACGATCAGCCGGCGACTGATCTCCGGCATGTTCGGGTTTGTGCGGACCTCGGAGCCGGAGCCGCCGCGTCTTTTCGAGCATTTTCACAAAGGCATTGATATCCGGGCCCTGCATCGAAATGAGCAGGGGGAACCGATGGATGTGGTGAAAGCCTCGGCGGACGGGGAGGTGGTTCGGGTAAATTTGGATGAAAAGATTTCCGACTATGGAAAACAAGTGATCGTGCGACATCGGTGGGGAGCGCAACCCGTGTATACCATCTACGGTCATATGGCATCGATCGGGGTGCAGGTTGGGCAAAAGGTGAAGGCGGGAGATCCCTTGGGGGTGATGGGCTGGACCGGGCCGGGGCTGACGCGCGATCGGGCGCATCTTCATTTCGAAATCGCTTTTCAGATCAACCCGAAATTCGACGAATGGGTCGCGCTGGTGAAGCCAGGCCGACTTTGGGAGCCGAATCGGCATGGGGAGTGGAATGGGTTGAACTTGATGGGGATTGACCCGGCCCCTTTGCTGCGGGCGACGCACCAAGGGAAACCGATGACTTGTCGCGAGGCCTTGGCCGTGCAGCCCGGGGGGTTCGTCGTCAATGTGCCGGCGCCCAAGTCGCGTGTTCCGTGGACCGATTGGGTGCAAGTGCAGGAAAACTGCACAGGGCCGGTGGCGTGGCAGGTGGAGATGACCCCGTGGGGGCTACCGTTAAAAGTCGCGGGTTCGGCCCTGCCGGTAGCGGAAGCGCAGCTGGTCGCCAACCCGGGCCGACCGAACGAGGGCAAGTACTACTGCCGTGGATTGGTCGAGGCCGATGGGAAAGGCGGGATGAGACTGAGCAAGTTTGGACGGCAGACGATGGAGATGATGCTTTTTACGGGATCCGAACCAGCTCCCTAGGCGCGCATTTTATCTTGGCGTTGGAGAGGACGTTGAGGCTGCTTCAGCCTTGTCGTCATCTTCGTCCTTATTGGCTTCGATGAACTGGCGGTTGGGGGCGAGGTTATGCTCCTCGATATAGTCCACCAGGTAGTTGCGGATTTCCCGGGCGGTACGAAGGGCGTCCTCAGGAAAACTTATGGCCGCCCCTGCGGCGGAGCCCGCCACGGCTTCGGAGACCCCGGTTCCGGGAGTCACAAGGGAGCCGGCAAGACCGGGTTCGGCGTTGGAGCCCCCGGTGGTTTTTAGGGTGAGAAATTTTCGGGGGGTTCCGCCATCCAGTTCGGTGATCTCGACTTCCGTCTCCATTTTGGTGGCACCCAAGCCGAATCCGACCAAAACCCGGGCGGCCTTGGTGCCGTGATTGACCCAGGTGAACCGGCCTTGAATGAGCCAGCCTTCGGCGGGGAGCGGGCCGCTCTTGTATTCTTCGACCGGAGCAATTTCCGGCAGGCGGTCGACCAAGCGGGTGTGAAGCATGTCGATCACCCCCTGTTTGTATTCCTCCAGCTCTTGTCCCTGCATGTCGATCTCAACCTTGGCTCCCTCCATGGAAAATTTCTGTACGTAGATCTTTTCCGGCATCTTGACGGGGGTGGCGGAGACCTCATGGGCATCTTTCACGCTGACCGAGGCACAGGAGACCAACAGGACGGCGACCAAGAAAAAAAACGGAACCCATCTGGCAGAACGGATCATAGGAGGATCATCCTTATGGCGGCCCCGGTGGCCATCAAAATCAGCATCCATTCGAAAAGATTCTGGGAAATCCGGCGCAAGAGGGTGCGACCCATCCAAAATCCAAAAAGGACCCCCGGCAAAAGCATGACATCCAGCCCCAGGGAGCTGCCATTGAGGAGGCCGAGTTGCCAGCTGAAGGGAAGCTTGGCGAGGTTGATGGCGAGATAGAACCAGGCTCCCGTTCCGACCATCACCATCTTGGTTTGGCGTTGGGAGAGGAAATAAAAGGCGGTGATGGGCCCGGCGGCGTTCGCCAGCATGGTGGTGATGCCGGCGGCCCAACCGCATCCCAGGCCCAGAAGCGGGTGGCTGGTAACCCAGGTCAACAATTGGGGGCGGAGTCTTTGGAGAAGAATGATTCCGATCAACGTTAGGATGATCCAGCCCAGTGTATGGCCGAAGAATTCGGCTGGGATGAGGGGCATGATCCACCAACCGGTCAGGATGCCGACCAAAGTGGCTGGCAGAAGGGCGCGCAGAAGTTTCCAGGAGGAGTGTTCATGAAAGGACAGCACACCCATAACATCCGCCGCGATGAGCAGGGGAAGCACCACGCCGGTTGATTCGCGGGGGGGAAGAACCTCAGCCATGAGGATGACCGTCAGCAACCCAAAAGGTCCAAACCCGGATTTGGCCAAGCCGGTGCAGAGGGCGGCGAGGCCGGCGAGAAGCCAGGCGTGGGAGGAGAGGTCGGGCATGGGAAAATTAGATTAAGATGAAGAGGAAAGAATTAACGGGTTGCGGTGTGAGGGGATAACTGGGAACACAGGAGATGGATTTGGAACGCAAGAGGTGGGTTTCGTTGGCCGCGAATTCGGTCGGAACCCTGGTGGAGTGGTTCGACTTCATGGTGTTTGCCTATCTGACCCCCGTGCTGGCCCCGCTGTTTTTTCCGTCCCATGACAAACTGGCCTCTCTTCTGGCGACCTATGGTCTCTTTTGGCTTGGTTTCGCCATTCGTCCCCTGGGGGGAGCCTGTATTGGCTGCATCGGGGATCTGTTCGGCCGGCGATGGACGCTCCTGGGAAGTGTGATCCTGATGTCTTTGCCGATGTTGGCGACGGGTTTTTTACCCACCTACGCGCAAATCGGTTTTTGGGCTCCGGCTTTGCTGGCAGTCACTCGGTTGGCGATGGGATTTTCGGTGGGGGGCGAGTTCAGCGGAACGGTGGTGGCGCTGTTTGAAACCGCAGCCAAGGGCAGGAGCGCCCTCGCGGTGAATTTGGCAAACGTCAGCTCCTGCCTTGGGGCTTTGTTGGCGGCCGCGGCGGTCACCGGGCTCTCGGCCCTTTTGGGAGCGGAGAAAATGTCCGCCGGGGGCTGGAGAATTCCCTATTTTCTGGGGGCGCTTTTGGCCCTGGGCGCGATTCTATTGCGCTTTTTCCTGCATGAGACGCCCCAATATGAGGAGACGAGAAAAAAAGGGATGGTGGCCAAAACACCCCTTCGGGATGTTTGGCGGGCGGACAAAATGGCCATGGCGGCCTGCGCGATCGGATGTGGATTTTACGGGCACACCTATTATCTCCTCGGCACCTATTTGCCCAACCGGATGGAGACGGATCTCCATCTTTCGGGATCGGTCATCTTTTTGGCGGCCGTGGTGGCCAACACGAGCCTCGCGCTTTTTCCCCAGCTGTTTGCCCCTTGGGTCGACCGGGTGAAATGGAGGCCGTTTCTCTGGGTCACGGGAATTCTGACCATGCTGGCCGTCTGGCCGGCACTGGAAATGGTGGAGAAAGGCGGAGCGGGCTGGGTGGTGGCCGGGCTTCTTGTGTTTGCGGTTCCGCAAACGGCTTTTACCTCGGCAGTGCTGCCGGCCGCTTCGGCCCTGTTTCCCACCCCGCGGCGTTTCACCGGAATGTCGGTGGCCTACAATATCGGAATGCTGGCTTTCGCCGGCCCGGTGCCCGGCGTGGCGGCATGGCTGCATGCCCAATACGGGACCTTCGGTCCGGCCGCGATGGTGGTGGCGATGGGAGTGATGACGCTTTTTTTTCTAGGAAAATATCCGGACACCGAGGAGGGAACCTCTCCCGATTAAAAAAAGGCCCGATGCCCCACATTCACGAAAAAATCGATTTCACCGTCAGCCTTTTCATTGTGCAGGACGGCAAGGTGCTGGTCATTCACCACAAGAAACTGTGTCAATGGCTGCCGATCGGGGGCCATATCGAGTTGGATGAGGATCCTGAGCAGGCCGCTTATCGCGAGGCCAGGGAGGAGAGCGGGCTGGAGATCGAGCTGATCGGGGAAAGACAACCGACCACGGGACCCGGCACCCGGGCGCTGGTTCGCCCGCGCTTCTTGGACATCCATCGGGTGAGTCCGACCCATGAACACATCGGTATCATCTATTGGGCCCGGCCCAAAAGCGGGAAAGTAACCCTGGCTCCCGGGGAGCACCATGACATCCGTTGGTGCCATGAAGCGGATTTGGAAAAACTCGATCCCCCCATGAGCGAGGCCGTGAAGTACTATTGTTTGGCCGCAATTCGGGAGGTGGGAGCAGCCTCCTAGTCGGTGGGGCTAAGGGGGCTTTTTTGTTCCTCCGGCTCGGGCAGAAACAGGCCGATCAGGGCGGCGGGGAGAAAAAGGAAGGCGGAGTGGAAAAGAGCGGAACGGAAATCACCGACGGAGGAAAAGAGCCCGAAGAAAACCACGCCGGCGGCGGAAAGAATCCGACCGAAGTTATAGCAAAAGCCTGCCCCCGTGGTGCGCAGCAGCACGGGAAAGAGCGGAGGAAGGCACATGGTGAAAAGGCCGAACACGCCCTGGCATAGGCCGATCCCCACAAAGGCCCAGCGTAATTCGGTCCACGTGGGCTGGTTCCAATAGGTGAAGATCATCACCCCGGCGTAGCTCATGAGCATAAGGGCGATGGTTTTGCCATACCCGCAAAACTTGGCCAAAGCGGCGGCCAGGTAGTTTCCGGCAATCGAACTGAACATCAGGAGGAAAAGGGCAACGGCCACCACGCGGTTTCTACCGGGGCCATCCAACGCCGCGATTTCCGGAAGGCTCCGGATGTGGGCTTGTTGCCAGAACATGAAGGTCCAGTGGGCGGTGAGGGAAATTCCGCAAAGCAGGAGGGCCACCCAAGTGGTCTTGGCCAAGGATCCCCGGAAAAGATCGGCGATGCCGGGAGGCTTTGCTCCGGCGGAGCGGGTGGATTGCCACTCCTCGGTTTCGGGCACGGACTTGCGGATCCATAAAACCAGCAGGGCGGGGAGAACGCCGACAAGAAAGATGGTGCGAGGAGGCGCGCTTCTCAAAAGCCAACCAAAGAGGCAGGCGATAAGAATGCCGAGATTGACCGCGGTCTGCAGGGTGGCGGCGATCCAGGGACGCCAGCGCTTCGGCCAGGTTTCGGCCAAGAGGGAGGCTCCCACCGCCCATTCCCCGCCGATGCCCAAGGCGGCGAGGAACCGAAGGATAAGGAGGTGCCACCAGGCAGTGGCAAAAAAACTGAGCCCGGTAAAGCCGGCATAAAAAAGGATGGTGAGGGAAAGGGCGCGGGTTCGGCCGATAAGGTCCCCTAGCCGGCCAAAAAGGGCCCCGCCGAAGGCCCACCCCACCATGAAAGAGGCCTGAATCAGGGAACCATGGTGGCTGACATCGGGATGTTGGGGATCGATGTGGAGGAGTTCTGCCACCAGAGGAACCGCCACCAGGGTGAAGAGGTGAATATCGAGACCGTCAAAGAGCCAACCCAGCCAAGCGGCCCAACCGGACTTCCATTGGGCTGGAGAAAGGTCGCGGAGACGAATGGGGCGGAAGGTGGGCATGTCTGGAGGAAGCATGGAAAGAAATGCTCCGGCGGAACATGTCTCTTTTGGCGCCCCTTGTTCCGAGAGAGGGGAGTGATTACGCTGGCAGGCTTGAGTCAGAAACCGATTCTCGCGGGCGGGGGTGGGGCGGCCATGTTTCAAAAGTCATGGTCCATCTACGATGCGCTTTCGGAAAAGAACTACATGCACCACCGGGAGATTTATGCCCGGGTCGCGGAATGGTTGGGGAGGCGGGGTGGGAAAGGGTACTCGATTTTGGATCTGGGTTGCGGGAGCGTCCGCTTTCTCGCGCCGTGCCTAAAGAAACATCCCCCGGCCATGTATGTCGGGGTGGACCTGTCGGCGGCGGCTTTGGAGGAGGCCAAGGAGCAATTGGAGGGCTTGTTCCATGTGGCCCTCCGTCAGGAGGAGATGGTGGAAGCCTTGGAAAGGTCCAAGACGAGATTTGAGGTGATCTTTTCAGGTTATGCCCTGCACCATCTCGACGTGGCGCAGAAGGAAAAATTTTTATCCCTTTGCGTCGAGAGGTTGGTCCCTGGGGCTGCCCTGCTTTTGGTCGATGTGGTCCGGGAAGAGGGGGAGAGCCGGGAGGCGTACATCGCAAGATATTTGGATGACATGAGGCGGGATTGGACCGAGGTGCCCAGGCATGAGTTGGAGGAGGCGTGTGCCCACGTGCAGGCCTATGATTTTCCGGAGACGGAGTCGGATCTTGGCGAAATGGGAAAGAGAGCAGGGTTTGCGGGTATGAAGCGGTTAGCCCGCTTTGGTCCCCATCAGCTCTGGGAACTTCCCACCGGCAAAAAAGCAGGGTAACGCAAAGTTGAAAAAGCCGGTTGAGAAACGCAAAAAACGGACTTAATTACAGTATGCGTCTTACAATCCTGTTTTTGGCCTGTATGGGGTTCTCGGCAGGATGGACGGCGGAAAATTTCACGGCAGATTATTACCAAGCGGCGACGGCGAAATACCTGGGAAAGGAAATTAAACTCCGGATTGCCTCGGTGGAACCCAACAACCAACTGACCCAGCTCGATTCGGACTTTGTCTGGATCTGGCGAAGATGTTGAATCAGCCCTCAACCTCCGGGAGGTTGGTCGAGGGAAAATTTTTGGGGAAAGACATCGGTCCAGTGCTGCCTGCGGGAATTTGCCAGCAAGCCCCCTTTTATCTTCAGGTGGGACAGAGTGCGGAGATGGCGGACAATCGAAACGGGGAGGAGCCGGTTTCTGGAACTCTGATGGTCACCCCAAAAGCCAAACCGGTGGCGGTCCAACCGCCCGTTTTGCCGGTGCCTGGGTTGGCCGCAAAGGCGTTGCCTCCTTTGGCCCCTCCGCCGGTGGGTTTGACCAAGCCGGCCAAAAAGCAGTGGGTGGTCTGCCGATCCAAAAACACCGGAAATCTGGAACTGAAGCTGGGGCAAAACGTGCAGCTGAAAGACGGGGTCTATGAGGTGACGGGTCAGGATGGAAAATTGTCAGTGCTGGGTCAGTCAAGCGTGGTGGAGCTGTTGCCTTATCCGGACGATTCCATCGCCCTGACTCCCGAGGAGGCAAAGGCAGCCTTGAAGCAATACGTGGATCTGGAGAAGAAGGAGCCGGCGGTGGCTCCCCTTTTGACGGAAAGTAAAGAAGTGTGGGAGAGGTTGGCGGGCACTGCCGTGGCGGCGGCTCCGACTGCCGGGTTGCCCAAGCTGGAAGAGGTGGAGACGGCGGCGGGGGTGGAGGAGTCAGCGTTCAGCCCTTGGCCATGGATGTTGGGCGGGTTGGGAGGACTGGCTCTCTTTGTCTGGATCGGATGGGCTTGGTTTCGAAGGGGTTCAGTCCGGGCCTGACGGTTTTAGGGTGCCCCAGCCAATG
>RGGS01000511.1 GCA_010024525.1 Verrucomicrobiota bacterium
ACGGGTGTTAACCGAGGTGTACGACCGGCAACGCTCGCTTGCCCCCCGCCAACAGTCAGGCCTCCGGCTGATTGCCGAGGTGCAGCCGGAAACGTTTGATCCCCGCCGCATTCCGTCCCTCCGCCCACGCGGTGGCCACATCTATCTCGTCAGCTCGGGCATGATGACCCCCCACACCACCAGCCACTCCATCGCCCGACTCTTTTTCCCCCGGGAACACGACTCCATTTTCTTTGTCGGGTACACCGAGCCCTCCTCCCCGGCCGGACGGCTCCGCGCCGCCGGCAAGGGAGGCAGCGTGGAGTGGGGTGACTCCACCGGCCCCCTTCCGGTCAAATGCGAGGTGCGCTACTTCGATCTGACAGCCCATGCCACCCGCGAGGAAATCGTCCGTTGGGTTTGCCAGGGCGCACAACCCTCCAAGGTCCTGCTCGTCCACGGTGATCCCGAGGCCCAGTCCTGGTTTGCCGCCACGTTGGCCAAGGAAAGGCCAGGCATGGAAATCATCCAACCCGCCGCCGGCCAACCGATCCCCCTCTTTTAAAACCTCTCACCTTTCTCTTCCCCCTTCCACTTTTTGGGGCTTCACGGCATTCTATCCCGATGTCCGCCCGCCTTCTTGATGGGGAAGCCTTTGCCTCCCAAATCCACCAGCAAACCTCGCTTAGGGTCCAATCCCTCCGCCAACAGGGCATCACCCCCGGGTTGGTCTTTATCCGGGTTGGCGAGGATCCAGCCTCCAGGGCCTACGTTTCCCGCAAGGAAAAGCGGGCTGCGGAAGTCGGCATCACCAGTCGCACCCTCGTCCTCCCGGACAACACTTCCCTTCAGTCCCTCCTCAGGGAAATTGACGCCCTAAACGCCGATCCCAAAGTCCATGGAATCCTAATCCAATCCCCCCTACCGAAGGGTCTCCCAAACGATATCGTCTACGCTCGCGTCTCTCCCGCCAAGGACGTGGATGGCTTTCATCCCGTGAATTTCGGCAAACTCCTCCTCGATGATCCCTCCGGATTTTTGCCCTGCACTCCCGCCGGAATTCTGGAAATTCTTCGACTCGGAAAAATTTCCACCTCCGGCAAGCACGCGGTCGTGGTGGGCCGCGGCCAG
>RGGS01000512.1 GCA_010024525.1 Verrucomicrobiota bacterium
TGTTCCGGTGAACCGTATTACCAAGAAAGGTGATGTTCTAACTCCGGAAGAAAATCGGAAACAATACACACTTCGTTTTGAAAATGGAAAATGGAATGTTTATCTTGGTGAAACTATCGTCCATACATTTGATGAAATATTCGGATTACAAGAAGGAACTTCTCTTGAAAATGTTTCATTCCATCAATTCAAGTATGTTCCGACCGCGAATGATGAAAGAACAGAGCAATTCAGGCAATTACTTGGACAACTTGTTTCTGCGTATCCTGACCGGTTTTGTCTTGAAGACCGCGCGAAACAGATGGAAATTCGTGTTGGAGGAATGAAAGTTCGTATCTCGCAACCAATCTTTGAATTGTTGAAACAACTTCTGATTCGTTTCGGAGTTTCTACGTGTTCCTTTGTTGAACATTTGGAGAATGGTTCCAAAAATCGTGTTTGTCGTGGTGATATGGATTTGTATGTCCTTGATGCGGAACAAGTTAAACATACCATCGCGATATTGACTACGCTTGGATTTGTCAAAGATTCCACAGATAAGTCAAATGATAATACGTTCAGGATTTATCTAGATGTGCTTTGTCAGAAATTTTCCGGTGAAGCAATCATGCCAAACTTCGATCTTACAGAAGGTTCAGTTCCAGCCAACTATTACATTGAGCTGGAAATCAAAATCGCGACTGAGTTTCAGAAGGCGTATGAATCCAATTGCTCAGGATTTTTTCTTGGGCTTTTGTTGAGTCATTATTTCAAAATTACAAATTCTGGCATTTGGTTGAAACATGGATGCTGTGATATACGAATCAATGTTGATTCATTTGATGATTTTCTGAAAAAACTCGGAATCAATCTTGATGGAATTCGGACTACGCATGAGTTTATTGAACAACTTCTTACATCGCCTCTAATTTCAGAGCTTATGAATGTTGATGATATCTTGCGTCTTTACAAGAACATCATGGGCGACGAAAAGACAAAGCACACTTCAAAACCACTCAGACAGTGGCTTCATTTGCTTATTTGTGGTTTGAAGGAGCGATTCCCTGACCGGTTTTCATCATTGAGGTCTAAGCTTGTTCAAGGAACTAATATTGATGAACTGAGTGGTC
>RGGS01000513.1 GCA_010024525.1 Verrucomicrobiota bacterium
TGCGGCAGAGGCTGGAGGAAGAGTGGGGGAAACATCTGATGAGCGGGGTGAGCCTGGATCTGGCCAAACATGCGGTGGTGGGGCTAACCGATGTCCTGAAGCAACTGCCCAAATTCCTGAAAATCTTCCGGGAGGTGAAGCACGAGATCGCGGAAGTAAATCCCGATGTGGTCATTCTGGTGGACTATCCTGGATTCAACCTGCGTTTGGCCGAGGCCCTGCACCGGGGGTCAGACCGACGGGCGGTGGTTTATTATGTAAGTCCGCAGGTATGGGCATGGAAAGCGGGACGGGCCAAAACGATGGAAAAGATTCTGGAGCGTCTGCTGGTGATTTTCCCCTTCGAGGTCGAGTGGTTCGCCCGGCACGCGCCGCAGTTGAAGACAAAATGGGTGGGGCATCCGTTGGCCGATCGTTGGATCGAACAGTCCCAGGGTGGAAGAAAGGACGAGGTGCCCTGCATCGCCTTGCTGCCGGGGAGTCGGCCCAAGGAGATTGCCCGGCATTGGCCCATCCTTTTGCAGACGGCGGAACGGATCGTGCAGGAGCAAAGGAACGTACGATTTATCTCGTTGGCAACGGATCACGAGATGCGGCAGAGGCTGGAGGAAGAGTGGGGGAAACATCTGATGAGCGGGGTGAGCCTGGATATTCTTTCCGGGCAGTCTTTAACCCAGTTGACGCGGTGCACCATGGCCATTGTGGCTTCGGGTACGGCGACCTTGGAGTGTGCGATGGCCGGGCTTCCGATGCTCGTCATCTACAAGGCTTCCTGGTTGACCTACGGAATCGGTCGGATGTTGGTGAAATTGCCTTATCTCTCGATGGTCAATGTGCTGGCGGGGGAGAAGGTGGTTCCCGAGTTTTTACAGGGCGCCGCCAATCCCGAAAATCTTGCCCGGGCTGCCCTGCAGATTCTGCGAAATCCCAGGGGAGCGGAATCGATGGCAGGACGAATTCGAGAGGTGGCGTCGAAGTTGGGCGGACCGGGAGCGGCGGAGCGGGCGGCGAAGGAAATTGAGGAAGCAATCCGTCTGCAGCGGGCCCTAGTGGTCGCGGCGAAGGAGAGTGTCGGCGATGGCGAGGAGCGGGGCGGCGGAGGATCCGAG
>RGGS01000514.1 GCA_010024525.1 Verrucomicrobiota bacterium
GCAATGTTGAAGGGTTGAAAATCCAGTTGATGAATCATCAGAGGACCGCTCTTTATCACTGTCTCATGATTGAAAATAACGAGGGGATTCTTATCAATGATACCTACTATTTTTCAACATTCGGGATATTAGCTTGTAAAGTTGGGTCTGGTAAATCATTTGTTGTATTAGCAATGATAATGAAAAAACCAGTCGTCAATTACAGAAGAATTACAAGTGGATATAGTGGAGGTGTTATTACACACTCTTCATTCCGGAAAATAAACACTGACGCGAATACTGTGGGAACGAATATTATTCTTATACCGCATAATTTACTATCACAATGGAGTGAGTATATATCGAAATACACGAATATTCGATATTTTATCGTTCACTCATCAAAAGATTACCAATTTTTTCACGAAAGAATAATGAAATACAAGGATGAAACCGATGTTTCTAAAAAAAGACAATTCTTTGAAGATATTACGGAAAACTCTGTATATTTGGTAACGAATAAATTTTGGAATGTGTTCGCATTGGAGTGGAACAATTCAATACGAAAAAATGTGAGTCGCATATTTGTTGATGAAGTTCATGCAATTAATATCCCAAATTCGATGAAATTACAGGCAAACTTTGTATGGTTCATTTCATCTTCTCTTAATGATTTATTCCGTCATACAAACAATGGATTCATTAAGGATTATATTAATACTTGGTCTTACTACTCATCATTGAATCACAATGTCATCCGAAATAATGATGAATATATTGATTCGAGCATCCAGTTAGAGAGTCCAAATACAATCACAATTCGTTGTAAGACGTCGCGCTTGTTGAATATATTTTCGGGGATTATTACAGAAGAAGTCCGGAGTATGCTTTTGGCAGAGGATGTTGAAGGTGTTATCTCAACACTGGGAATACCGACCGTTTCAGAAAGTAATATAATCCAAGTTTTATGTAAGAATTTACAGAATGATTTGGAGAATGCGCGGATGATTCATGAGACGAAGAAAATAATGATTTACGCAACGGAACAAATGAAAGAGGAATCCATTGCGAAGTCGCAAGAGAAGATTGACAAGATTAATGAGAAAATTATGGATGTTCGGACGCGGATT
>RGGS01000515.1 GCA_010024525.1 Verrucomicrobiota bacterium
CGACGGGGCCAGCGTGAAAGGCCACATTGAAATGGAGGTGGACCCGGACAAAGCGCAAGCCCGGCGCCACCAGAACGGACACGCGACGCCCGCAAATCCGGCTCCCACGGAGGATCAAAAGAAACCGGGGTCGTTGGGCGGGTTGTTGGGCCGGAAACCGTAATTTTTTCTTCGGGCGAGCCGCAAGGTCTGCCCGCCGCTTCCATCAACTGCCGGGGAGTTCCTTCTCAAGGCGTTCCGCCAGCCACTGTTTCATCATCGATTGGTAATTCAGGTATCGGCGTGCGGCGATGCGTTTGAGGCGGCTCAGCATCCGCGGGTCGATCCTTAGGGTAATGGTGGTGGAGTCCTGGCCTTCACTCCGGGAAAGGGAGCTGGCCATGAGTGCGGGATCAAGTTGGTGCTCTTTCCAGTAGGCGGCTTCCTCTTGGGGATTCGGAAAGAAAGGGACTTCCTCCCATTTTTTGATCCCGGAGAGAGTGCTCACAGCGACTCCTTGGCCTTACGCTCATAAAAATAAGACTCCGCCTCGGTCATCGAACGCGAGGCAACGGGCCGCATTTTCCGTCCGTCGGAGCTGTAAAGCGAGAAGAGGGTCTTTCCGGAAAGGCATTTGCCCAGACAGAAAAACCGAGAATGTTCGGCCAGCGGGCCCCCGCCGGGAAGGATCCGGAGGCAGAAAGGGTCCTCGAAACTTTCCTGAACCTCGGTGGGAGGAATCTCGGGCGTGGAGTAAAGAGACCACTCAAATTCCATAGGGAGGCGCCATCTTCTTCAATTGATGTTGCGAGTGCGGGAGGGCGGGTCAAGATGCCGTCTCATGGGACGGGTGCTTTCCTTCAAGGAACTTGCGGATTGGCGGCAGGGAGAAAAAACCGCCGGCCGCCGCGTGGTGGTCACCAACGGCTGTTTCGATCTTTTGCACGTGGGCCATGTCCGTTTTCTCGAGGAAGCCCGGGGTTTGGGGGATGCCTTGGTGGTAGGTCTCAACGGGGACACCAGCGTACGGGAACTGAAGGGGGCCGGACGGCCGGTGAACCCAGAGGCGGATCGGGCGGAGGTGCTGGCGGCCCTGGGCTGT
>RGGS01000516.1 GCA_010024525.1 Verrucomicrobiota bacterium
GATGCCGTAGTTGTCGTAGGTGAAAAAGAACCGCAGCGGCATGCGGTCATTCACCTCCAGAATCACATCTGTGCTCCCAGGCGTCTCCCCCGGCTGAAAGGCCAGGTCGGTCGAGCGAAAGGGGTTGGTGTTCAGCCACCGCACATCCTCTTGGAGTTGATCCCCATCCACCTTGTCCCCCTCCCGCAGGCTCACCTCGTCCTTAAATTTGTCCGGATTAAACCATTTGGCTCCTTCCACAATAACCTTCCCCACCTTCGCCTCGGTCACCACAAACTGGATCACCCCATCCCGCACCGTCTGGCGGGGGACAACCACATTGACCACCGGAAAACCTTCGCGCCGGTAGTAATCGATCACGTCTTTGGAGACTTTGTTGAGTGTCGCCATGGTCGCAGGCTTCCCTAAATAAGGTTCCAACTTATCCCGAAAATCCTCCTGCTTGAGAATCTCGATCCCGGTGATCACCCCGCTGGCCCCGGGAACTCCGTCTGCTTTCACCGCGTCCCCGCTGTCTACAAGAACCAGGGCTTTCACCTCGGCCGTCACCACCGCCTCCTTTGCCTGTCCTCCCTCGGGTGATTCCACCTTCGGCTCCACCTTGATCCGACCGTCCGCCGGTCTCGGCATGCTCGGGGCCACGCTCTGAAATCCTTGCCCAAATTCCACACTTGGCCCCTGGCTCCTCGTGGGATAGGGCAACGCAAACTCGTTTCCATCTCCCTCCTGGGCCCAAACGGGAAAAGCGCCCAAGACGACGCTTCCCAAATAGATACACCACTTCCGACTCATCTAAGTTCAAAGCTCGCCCCACCCCGCATTCCCTCAAGCACGCCCCCTCCATGTACCCAATAACTTGTGTAGATTTCCTTAAGATCTTTTAAATAAACCAACCCCTTGGGCCACTCCAGCCGATTTGAATTTTTAACTTATTATATGTGAATATTTTTTTCCAACCAAACAGTCCTAACCGCTTTGGGGAGGGTCTGACCCCAGGTCTGTCCCGGGGTCTGACCCAAAAATAGCGGTTAATTTCACTTTTTTGACTAGTTCACATTCTCAGCCATCCGCTTAAAATTAA
>RGGS01000517.1 GCA_010024525.1 Verrucomicrobiota bacterium
CGCCTGGGCATCGGAGGAAGCATCTCCTGGGCGGCACAGGCAGCTGCAACGGTGGCCGATGACAACCCATCCCTTCTTTTTCAAAATTATAGCACCGATGGAGGCAATACCTTTTTAAGATTCCCTCAGGGCTTAAACGTCCAGGGAGAACATTGGCGGATCAGTCCACAAATCTACTATAGTTACGGACCTTTTGGCCTCCTTGGGGAATTCATCGCAGAAAAACAGGGAGTCAATACAGCCGGGGTGGTCGGTGCCGTTGGCGGAGGCTTCACAAACTATGAAACCACGGCATGGAACGTGACCCTGAACTATGTCCTGACGGGAGAGAAGACCAGCCTCGATGGGATCGTCCCGGACGAACCGCTCAATTTCCAAAACGGCGATATTGGGGCCTGGGAGATTGCCATCCGCTACGACGGTCTGGCCGCCGGAGCCAACATGTTCCGTCCGGTCAATCAGGGCGGCCTCGGGATTTCCGCCATCGACAACGCCACGGCCGTCAATGGTTTCTCCGCGGCCCTGAATTGGTACATCAATCGAATCGTCCGTCTGGGACTCACCGTCGAGTATCAGGCTTTTACCGGCGGTGGCGGACAAGACTTCGTGGCCGAGAACAATGAGCTCGGCTTCATCACTCGCCTGCAGATCATGTACTAAAACAACCCTGCCGTTCCGGAGAATTTACTGCCCCTTGGTTTTGGGAAACTTCTGCAAGATCCGCTTCTCTGATTCGTTCTCCAGCCTGGTTCTTTTTTCCTGCAGCTCTTTCTGTAGGGTTTGATCGATCGCCACCCGCTCCGTCCAGTACATCCGCACGAACTCCTCCTCCTGCCCGGGCCCCACGGATAACCCAAATTCCTTGGCCACCTCTAAAGCCTGCTTGCGGGCCGCATCTCGCACCTGATCAATCCGCTCCAGCAGCCTGACCCGCTGCTCCTCGTTGAGTTGTTGATAATTGGGCCAGCCGGCCAACTTCTCCTGAAGTCGCTCCCGGGGAACCAAGGTGAGGGTAAGAATCTGGGCGAAACGCCCCTCATCCGGCGGCCCGGCCCAGAACTGGCCTTTCTCCCTTTTGACC
>RGGS01000518.1 GCA_010024525.1 Verrucomicrobiota bacterium
CGGTGGTGATCCAGGGCAGCGGGGCGTTCCTACGGACGCGGGCGGCCAACCAGCTGGGCACCAATGTGACGGTGCGGTTCGATGCGCCCAGCGGCAACGCCTACTTCGCCCTGATGGGCAACAACCAGACGATTGGCAATCTGGAGCTGGGGGCCAATCCGGCGGAGGCCGTGATTGAGAACACCGAAGGAGAGACAGGATTCGGCAACTCCATCCTGACCGTCTTCCAGACCACGAATGCGACCTACTCCGGTTATTTCCGGAACGGCGGTTCCGGGACGATCGGACTGGTCAAGGAAGGGGCGGGAAATTTGACCCTTAGCGGCAACCGGATGGATTACACCGGTGGAACCACGGTGAATGCCGGAACCCTGACGTTGGGTGGAAACACACCCGGACGAGGAGCCATCCGTGGAACGGTGACGGTGAATCAAGGGGCCACCTTGGACTACTCCAGCGCACACTCCTTCGGTTGGGATCCCGGAACGTCGGTGAACGTTCTTAATATCAACGGGGGAACGGTAGGTGGAGCTGATATTAACAACCATTTCTGGGGAGGCGGTACCTTCACCCTGAACATGACGGGCGGGGAGTTGAAGATGGGCGGTGGCCAGAATCCAACCCAAACCATGAACTTCAACGTCCTCTCCAGCAGCAACCAGGCAAGAGTGACCGCGGTCACCACCAACAGTTCGCTCACCTTGGACGGGGTTGCCACCTTCAACGTGGCGGACGGTTCGCAGGACGTGGATCTGTTGATCTCCTCGGCCTTGACCACCCGTAACACCAGTGGACAGTTGTTCAAGACCGGGGCGGGCACCATGCGGATGACCGGCACCAACAGTTATACCGTGGGGACCTGGGTGCAGGGGGGTGTGCTGGAGATGAATAACAGCAGCGCTTTGGGATCGGGTGCTCTGGCCGTGGAAGGCGGCTTGCTCCGCTACCTCGGCACAGGGACCGACACCAGCAGTCGGACAATCTACGCCAACGGAGCCAACGGCACCTACGAGATCGTGAACACCAACGCCAACCTGACCCTCAACGCCACCGCCGGCAGCCAGGGAGGGAGCGGGGCGAA
>RGGS01000519.1 GCA_010024525.1 Verrucomicrobiota bacterium
TCACCGCCGCCCTGCTTAAGGGTAGGCAAAACTACCTTTGTCCGCATCGGTTGAAAAAGGCCCAGCAACATCAGGGGGATCTTTTTGCGACCGGGCAGGCGGAGCAATTAAGGGGATTGGTGGAGTGGGCCGGCCGAACCACCGACGGGACGCTTTCTGATCTGGATTTTCAGGTGGATGCGGCGGTCTGGGCCCAGGTCTGCAGCGAGGCTTTTGCCTGTACTCCCCGGCACTGCGGGGGCCCCACCGGGTGTTTTTATCAAAAAGCACGGGCGAGGGTGATGGATGCAAAAATTGTCATCGTCAACCATGCTCTCCTTTTTGGCTTATTGGCGGGGGTGGAGGAAGAGGAAGAGTCTCCCAGTGAGGGGTATCTTTTTCCCAATGATTTTCTGGTGCTGGACGAGGCTCATGAAGTGGAGGATGTGGCGGCCAAGGCGCTGGGCTTGGAGCTTCGTTTGGGGTCCTTGCGTTTTCTTCTGCAACGGTTAGTTCATCCCCGGACAAAGAAAGGCGTTTTGACGCGCATCGGGGATGGGAGTGCAGTCAAGGCCACCCTGGGAGTTCTGGGGATTCTGGAGGGGGAGTTTGAAGCCATGATGGAAAGTGCGGGGCTGGGAGCTTCGGGTCAGAAACGGGTCAGGCAACCCTTGGTGGTTCAGAGTGAGTTGGGGCCACGGTTGATGGATGTGCGGGCTCAGCTTCTGAAGTTGGCCGAGGATGCCGGAGACGGGGAGGAGCGGAACGAGCTAAGGGATCATGCCAGAAGGCTGGAGGGAAGCGTCTTTGGCCTGGGGGAGTTTTTAAAAATGAGCCGGGAAGGGCATGCGTACTGGGTCGAAAGGAGGCTGCCCGACGAGGGCAAGGCCCTTCGCGGGGAGATGAGCCTGCACGCGTCACCTGTCGAGGTGGCGGAAAAATTGAGCGAACTGGTCTTCCGTGCGGATTGCACCGCGATCCTGACAAGTGCGACGTTGGATGTGGGGAGGGGGCTGGAATTCTTTGCCCAGAGGGTCGGGGCGCAAGAGGCGGAGACCCTGCTAGTCGAATCCCCGTTTGATTATGAGAGTCAGATGCGGG
>RGGS01000520.1 GCA_010024525.1 Verrucomicrobiota bacterium
AGTTGGATGTGCTGAAGTTCAAAGAGGCGTTGGGCTTGGTCCTTGAGGAGATGGTCGATTTTTTCATGGAGGAGGCGGATCTCCAATTCGGCCTTCATGTTTACCTTGTACTCCTCATCTGCACGCAGGCGGTCCTTGGCCTCCAAACGATTCTGGCTCATCAAAATGATCGGCGCCTGGATGGCCGCAATGCAGGACAGGAAAAGGTTTAGGAGAATGAAAGGGTATGGATCGAGGGGTTTGGTGAGCAGGGCGGTGTTGGTAGCAACCCAGCCCGCCAAAAACAGGCAGAAGAGGCCGATGAAAGTCCAGCTACCCCCGAAGGCGGCAATTCGGTCGGCGAGGTGTTCCCCCCAAGTGAGCTTGCGGTCGAACTCCTGATTGACGTTGGTGACCGAGAGCTCGTGTTCGCGCAGGCTGTCGAGCAGTTCACTTTCGAGGACGGAGATCTGGCCCAATTCGGCCTCCAGAACCTGTTGGACATAGTCGAGGCGATAGCGGTTGACCTCCGTCAGGCTGACAAGATCCACGGGTTGAAGAGCGGGATGAGCATGCTGGATCAAACGGGCAATCTTTGGACGGATCTGATCAAGCGGGACCAGCTGATCCCGGGGCAAAAGCTTTTTGGTGATGGAGCACCGACCATTGGGCGAGGGAGCCTTTGCCATGTTGAAAGCCTACCTCAAGTTGCGGGGGGAAGGAACGTCAGCCCTGCTTTTTCTTCTTGGGATTCTTCTTTTTGGAGCCTGATTTAGATTTTTTGGAGTGAGATTTTTTACCCTGTTTCTTGGTGGGCTCTGACTTTTTCTTCGGGACCGGAGCTGGTTCAGAAGTGGTCGTTGTTGCTGGAGCAGGTGCTAGGAGCGGGGTGCTCTCCTTAGGTTCAGGCGCTGGAGCGGGTAGGGGATTCGAGGATTCGTCCTTTGGGGAGGAATCTCGATTCAAAGTGATGCGACCGTTGCCGTCACGACTGATTCCAGCTAGCGAAACCGAGGTGAGGAACGAAAGGGCAAGAAGAGTTTGGGTTAGATGGTTCATGCGCCAAGTTCTCTCCCCATGGATGTAAGTCAAGAGAAGTGG
>RGGS01000053.1 GCA_010024525.1 Verrucomicrobiota bacterium
TCCGCGGCACCAACAAACAGAACCTGATCATCGTGAATGTGCCGGAAAAGAACGTGGCGGCACTCAAGCAGGAACTGGTGGCGGCAGGATTGGTAGTCGAGCCCAGTAATTTCCGCAAGGGATGTGTGTCTTGCACGGGCATCGAGTTTTGTAATTTGGCGGTGGGCGAGACAAAGAACCGGATGATCCGGCTGGTGGGTGAGTTGGAGCAGATCAGTGCCCACTACCGGGATAAGGTTCGCATCCATTTCAGTGGCTGTCCGAGTTCCTGTGGACAGCATCAGGTGGCAGACATTGGTTTTCGGGGTGCGACCCGGACGGTGGACGGGGTGAAGCGCGAATGCTTTGACATGTTCCTTGGCGGCAAGACCGGAGCCGACGCGCGATTCAATGTCTTGATTCAACCCAAGGTTCCTTATGAGGAGGTGCATCTTTATATCGATAAGGTTCTGCGGGCCTACGAAGCCAAGAAGAACGGTTCGGAAACCCTGACTCGTTGGTTGGGGCGCAGTTCCAAGGATGATTTAAAGTCAATTTTCGTCGACGGAAACGGGGCTTCGACGAATTGACCTTCCCTGCCTTTGGCGGGAAGATGATCTCCCCCGCACTGAGGGGCTTATGAGCACAAGTTCCACTCTATCCAGGCGTTTGCCTTTTCAGGCTCATCCGGTGGATGAGGTTGGTATCAAGGAGCGTGTGGCTCGTTTGGCCACCCGAAGCATCAAGAAATCCTCCAAAGTGGAAGGGCTGAAGCTGGCCCTCTCCATGGTCGATCTTACCACCCTGGAGGGAGCGGATACCCCGGGTCGGGTCCGGCAGTTATGCACCAAAGCGGTGCACCTTCATTCCGGGCGTACCGATCTTCCGATGGTGGCAGCGGTTTGTGTTTACCCCACCATGGTGCGGGTGGCTCGCGAGGCCCTGAAGGGCACTCCCATTAAGGTGGCGGCTGTGGCCACTGCGTTCCCCAGCGGGATGAATCCACTCACCGTGAAACTGGAGGACACCCGCTACGCCGTCGGCGAAGGGGCCCACGAAATTGATATGGTCATCTCGCGGGGAGATTTTTTACGCGGGGATTATGGACGGGTGGCGGATGAGATCGCGGAGGTCAAAAAAGCGTGCGGGGAGGCCCATCTGAAGGTCATTTTGGAGACGGGGGAACTGGGCACCCTCGACCGTGTCCGTTTGGCCAGTGACATTGCCATGGAGGCAGGGGCGGACTTTATCAAAACCAGCACGGGCAAAATTCAGCCAGCCGCGACACCCGAGGTGGTTCTGGTGATGCTACAGGCGATCAGTGATTTTTATCGGAAAACGGGGAGGAAGATAGGCATGAAGCCCGCCGGAGGTATTGCCAATGCCAAGGCCGCTCTCAATCTTCTGGTGATGGTTCGAGAGGTGCTCGGACCGGATTGGCTGAATCCCGACCTTTTCCGCATCGGAGCCAGCAAGCTGCCCAACGACATCCTGATGCAGCTGGAAAAAGAGCGCACGGGGGTTTATCAAGGAGGGGATTACTTCTCCAATGACTAAAACTTCCACCACGATCGGGTCGGACTGGGGATACGCCCCGGCACCTGAGAGTGCCGATCACTTCAAACTGAAGGACCAATACGGACTGTTTATCGGCGGTAAATTTGTCCCGGCCGCTTCTGGAAAACGTTTAAAAACTATCAATCCGGCCAATGAAAAGGTGATCGCCGAGGTAGCGGACGGTGGGGAGAAGGATGTTGCGAAGGCGGTGCAAGCGGCCCGCACGGCGTATGATAAGGTGTGGCGCAAAATGTCGGGTCGGGAGCGCGGAAAATACCTTTATCGGATTGCCCGGATCATCCAGGAGAGAGCCCGGGAATTGGCCGTGGTTGAATCCATGGACGGGGGGAAGCCGATCCGGGAGTCCCGCGACGTCGATATCCCCTTGGCGGCGGCCCATTTCTTTTACCATGCCGGCTGGGGGGATAAATTAAGGTACGCCTTCCCCGGTAAGTCCGTCAGCCCCATTGGGGTCGCGGGACAGATCATCCCCTGGAATTTTCCCCTTTTGATGGTGGCGTGGAAAGTGGCCCCGGCGTTGGCCTGCGGGAACACGGTGGTGTTAAAACCCGCCGAGACCACCCCGCTGACGGCACTCTTGTTTTCCGAAATCTGCCAAGAAGCCGGGTTGCCGGAGGGTGTCTTCAACCTCATCACGGGAGCCGGCTCCACGGGGGCGGCGTTGGTCAATCATCCTGGCTTGGATAAAGTGGCCTTCACGGGTTCGACCGAGGTGGGGAAGGCGATCCAGAAGTCGCTGGCGGGACGAGGGACCAGACTGACCCTCGAGTTGGGTGGAAAAGCCGCCCACATTATTTTTGAGGACGCCACCATTGATCAGGCGGTGGAGGGGATTATCAACGGGATCTATTTTAATCAAGGGCACGTTTGTTGTGCCGGCTCCCGTTTGCTGGTTCAGGAGAGCGTGGAGGAAGAGGTGGTCACCAAACTGAAGGCCCGGATGGAGAGCCTTATTGTGGGAGATCCTTTGGACAAGAATACCGATATCGGGGCCATCAACTCAAAGGCCCAATGGGATCGGATTCGCGACTATCTGAAAATTGGAGAAGAGGAGGGGGCGGAACTTTTTCAGACGAAGTGTTCCGTTCCGGAGAAAGGTTATTGGATTCGGCCGAGCTTCTTCACCAGGGTGGCTCAGTCGCATCGCATCGTGCAGGAGGAGATCTTTGGGCCGGTGCTGGCGATCCAAACTTTCCGCACCCTGAACGAGGCCCTGGAAAAAGCCAACAATACCCCCTACGGACTATCCGGGGGCGTTTGGACCGACAAGGGAGCCAAGATTTTTAAGGTGACCCGGGGCATTCGGGCGGGCGTCATTTGGGCGAATACCTTCAATAAGTTTGATCCGACCTCACCCTTTGGTGGTTACAAGGAGAGCGGTTACGGTCGCGAGGGCGGACGGCACGGCCTGCGTCCGTACGTGGAGTTGTCATGAGTCGCAACGGCACCCGTGGGAGCAATAGGCGTTTGGATGTGCGCAAGACGTACAAAATGTTGATCGGTGGGGCTTTTGTCCGGTCGGAATCCGGTCGGGCCTTGGATGTGGAGGCGCCGGGCGGCCAATTGCTTGGGCATGTCTGTCGCGCCTCCCGCAAGGACTTTCGCAATGCAGTGGTGGCGGCGCGCAAGGCGGCTTCCGGATGGGCCGGGGCCACGGCGTATTTGAAGGGTCAGATCCTCTACCGGGCGGCGGAGATGCTGGAGGGGCGGGCTTCCGGTTTTCAGGAGGTCTTACAATCCATCGGACTCACTCCGGCAGCTGCCAAGGCCGAGGTGTCCCAGGCCATCGATCTGCTGGTTTATTACGCGGGTTGGTCGGACAAATATCTTCAGGTTTTTGGAGCGGTGAATCCCGTGGCGACGCCGCATTTTAATTTCTCCGTCACTGAACCCATGGGGGTTGTGGCCTATGTGGCTGGAGAAAAGCGGCCCCTGTTGGATCTGGTCTCCGGAATTGCACCGATTGTGGTCGGGGGAAACGTCGTCATCACTTTGTCGACTAGCCGGGCTTCCGTGGCGGCGATGGAATTGGGGGAAGTGCTGGAGACTTCAGATTTCCCGCCGGGCGTGATCAACCTGCTTTGTGGTTTGCGGGAGGAACTGCTGGGCCAAATGGCCAGTCACATGGATGTGAACGCCCTTGTTCTTCAAGGGGGTGATGCCAAGGAGCAAACGGCTTGCCGAGAAGCCTGTGCCCTGAATCTAAAGCGATTTTTCCCTAAAGAAGTGAACGAAAAAGAAAATGAGGATCCCTATCGGATTCTCGACACCGTGGAAATCAAGACCACCTGGCATCCCGTAGGCGGCTAAATTAAAAGGGCGGTTGCGCCGGCTTAAATTGCTTGGATATGTCCCCGGCCAAGTCGATCGAGCCGGGAGTTAAAGACAGGGCTGGTTGGCCCTTGGCCGGATTGAAACCGACGAAATCCACCCAAAAGAAGTTTGGTGTTGTGGTGAGTTCAAATCCGTAGACCCCGTGAGTTAGATCGGCAACGGTACGGTACTCGGTGTTATAAACGGGAAAACCGTCGCCCAATTTATTGTAGGGCGTGCCGAAGGGTACTGAAACTCCCCGAATAGCAGCCAGCAAGGTGGCAAAGGCCTCCTGCATGTCTTTGGGATCGGGGAAAAACTTGGAAAAGTAAGCCGCACGCTGAAAGCGGTCGGAAGCTGAAATATTGCCTGGCACGGGGGTATCCTGTCCCGGATTGGAAAAGTCCATCTTTGCCAAAAGAGCCAACTGGTCATCGTAAAGGGGGTCGTTGGTCATGATGGTGTAATTGCGTCCGTGGTGAATCTTGGCTTTTCCATCCACGTACTCAATGATCGCCGAGTCCCCGGTTTTATCCTCGATCGCCAGGTGAATGGTGGAGTCATGTCCATGGGCCTGGATCATGACGGGCTGAACATTCTTCAGTAGAATCATTGCCTCACTGACCGTGGCCGCTTGGTCCAGAACGTATTGGAGCCAGAGGATCGCGGATAACCCCTTTTTTTTGGGATCCCGTGGGCCGAAGTCGGTTTTTGCCAAGTAGAGGAGGTGACCACCCAATCCTTTTTCATTCATGCCGTCGACGGTTCCGACCCCGTAAATACCGATCGCCACACTGGCATATTTTGATGTCCAGCGGAGTGGATTATCTTTAACCACCACCTCGGGTCCGCATTTGGAGCCATCCCGATCCATGCCACGGGGCAGAAACCAGAGAACCGGCTCGGTGCTCTCTGGCCAGTCCATGGAACGGGCCACCAGCACCCCATATTGGTTGTTGTTCCATAGAATCCGGCTGCAGGCCGCCAAGGGCGACGCCCACATGACTAGGAGAGCTAAAATCGTGATCCGATGTATGGAGAAAAGGTATCTCAAGATGATCCGCGGTGGGACCGCTTTTTGTAATCGTTGATGAGTTGGTTGGTGGAGGCGTCGTGGGAGGTAACGGGGGTGGGGGAGGTTAATTCCGGCTCAATCTTTTTGGCTAGTTGCTTGCCTAGCTCCACCCCCATCTGGTCGTACGGGTTAATGTTCCAAATGGCTCCTTGGACAAAGATTTTGTGCTCATAGAGGGCAATGAGACTACCAAGGGTTTTGGGGTCGAATCGCTGGACGAGGAGTGAATTCGTTGGCCGGTTACCGGAAAAAACCTTGTGTGCAATGAGTTTCTCCAAGGCATCTCCCTGAAGTCCTTCCTTGGCAAGTTCGATTCTGACCTCCTCCTCGGTTTTGCCCCTCATCAGGGCTTCGGTCTGGGCAAAGAAATTGGCGAGCAGGATGTCGTGGTGTTGGCCGAGTGGATTAAAGGTTTCTACCGAAGCAAGGAACCGGTGGAGATACTGATCGTAGGGCAGGATGGCGTGGGTCTGGGCGTCGTGAAAGTTATTATACCAGATTCCGAGCAGGGCAAGGGTCATGGGTAGGTTCTGTTCAACGGCGGTTTGCCGGAAATGCTCGTCCATGGCGTGGGCGCCTGCCAGAAGCTCGGCAAAGCGGTCATAGCCTATGGAAAGTGCAATGCTGAGTCCGATGGCGGACCAAAGGGAATAACGACCCCCCACCCAGTCCCAAAAGGGGAACATGTTGACCGGATCGATGCCAAACTTTTTCACCTCGGCGGTGTTGGTGGAAAGGGCGACAAAGTGCTTGGCGATGTGCTTTTCATCGCTCGCCTCCTTGAGAAACCAGGAGCGCGCCGCATGGGCGTTAGTCAGGGTCTCCTGGGTGGTGAAGGTTTTGGAGGCGACCAGAAAAAGGGTGGTAGAGGGACGGCAGAGGCGCAGGGCTTCCACGATATGGGTGGAGTCAATATTGGAGACAAAATGCAGACGCAGATCCCGCCGAGCGAAAGGTTTGAGGGCTTCGGTGACCATCACGGGACCCAGGTCCGATCCGCCGATCCCAATGTTAACAATGTCCGCAATGGGTTGGCCCGTGTAGCCCTTCCATTCTCCAGTCCGTACTCTTTCGGAAAACACCCTCATCTGTTGCCGGACTTTTTCCACCTCCGGCATGATATCCTTGCCGTCCACCAGAAGGGGTTGGTCAGCAGGTCGGCGAAGGGCGATATGCAGAACGGAACGGTTTTCCGTGAGGTTGATGCGATCTCCGCGGAACATCCGGTCCCGCAGTTCCTCCACCTTGGATTCCTTCAGGAGTTGGCGCAGGAGTTGAAGGGTTTCAGGGGTGGCTCTGTTTTTTGAGTAATCAAGAAAAAGGTCGTTCCATCGGTGAGACAGAGAGGTTGCACGATGGGGATCCTTGGCAAACAGGTCCCGCATGGGTGGAATGGTGTTTGCATGCCGGGCCAGGGCTTTCCAGGCGGGAAGATCCACGGGGGATGGCATGGTCATAGAATGCGGAAACAGGTGCCTTGGGGGAAGAATTTATCGATTCTGTTGAGTTTTGGGGGCGATTGGGGGAAAGTCCCACATGCAAAAGAGATTAATCTTGGCGGCAACCCTTTCAGCTTTCATGCCCATGTTTGTCCAGGGGGATGACGGGGATTTGGACAAGGCCATGGGCAAGGCTATCGAAATCCTTGGAAAATATGCCGCGGAGAAAGAGGACACGGTGCCCGCCGAGGCTTTCCAAAAATGCAAGGGGCTTGCGATTCTTAACGTGGTGAAAGCAGGTTTTATTTTTTCTGGTTCCGGGGGAACCGGATTGATTGTAGTCAGAACGAAAAATGGCAAGTGGTCGCCCCCTTCCGCCATTTCGGCCGGAGGATTTGGCGTGGGCCTCCAGGCGGGTGGATCCAATATCGACAATGTGATTCTTATGAACAGCGATGAGGCCGTGGAGCAATTTTCCAAGGAGGGAAATTATCGGGGCGGGGTGGAAGCCGAGGGAACAGCCGGCACGGAAGGGCGAAACCTGTCAGCTGGCATGGCGGGAATGTCCGCCCCGGTGACTTCCTACAGCTTCAGCGAAGGTCTGTTCGGCGGGGTTTCGACGTCCAGCCTTGCCTTTGGGGTGGAGGACGACACCAACGAATCCTTTTACGGGGAAAAAGTGGAGTCAAAGGATATTCTAGCTGGGAAAGTGAAAAAGGTCCCCTCCTCGGTCCAGAAACTTTGGAGGGCATTGGAAGAGGCGGATCGTAAGACCAAGGTCACGTTTCAAAACGCCCAGAAGGATCAGACAAAAAAGAAGTAAATTCATGAGTTCGGGCATCACGGTCCAATATTTGGGACATTCCTGTTTTCTGATTTCCACGCCCAAGACAAGGATACTCATCGATCCATTCCTGACCGGGAATCCGCAAGCGGCGGCCCAAGCGGATGATATCCGATGTGATTACATCCTGATCAGCCATGCCCATGCAGATCATTATGGGGATGCGGTCTCGATCGCCAAACGAAACGGCGCGGCGATCATCGCTCCCTATGAGCTTGCGCTGCATGCGGGGGCCCAGGGAGCCAAGGTTCATCCCATGGGTTGTGGAGGGGGGAAGGACTTTGAGTTTGGTAGAGTCCAGTTGACGATCGCCCACCACACATCCTCCGTGGATGGACCTGGCGGAACTATTGCCCTTGCGGCCCCTGTGGGCTTTCTGATTAAGACAGAGGG
>RGGS01000521.1 GCA_010024525.1 Verrucomicrobiota bacterium
ATGATATTCTATAACGATACTAACTATTGTGGTACCGCTCAAGATACATTCCATATGTTCATCTTACCAGGTGTTGCTGATAGTGGTGCAATCGTGGGTGTTGATAGCCTTTGTATTGGTGATACTGCTCGTTATGTAGATACAATAGCAGGTGGTGTTTGGTCAACTTCTAACACTGCAATTGCTACGATTGATGCAACTGGTCTTGTAAGAGCTATCTCACAAGGTACTGTTACAATCAATTATAAAGTGTCTAGCATATGTGATACATCTATAGCTACTTATACCTTGAAAGTTAACAAAGCTCCTGTATTGACCGTTACACCTCAGTCTGTCTGCGATAGTGTGTTGTTCTCTTACAACCCTGCTACACATATAGATTCAGCTGGAACTACATGGTATTGGTTACGTCCATTGTTTACTAATATCGCTAATACTAGGGATTCTGGTATTGCCGTTATCAATGAATACCTTGATAACACCACTAACGTAAATGCTAATGTTACCTACACAATTGCTGTAAGCAAGCATGGTTGTACTTCAACTGCATTGGTTGGTGTTACTGTTAAACCAACTCCTTACTTAGTAAGCAAGCGTTTTGATACAGTATGCTCTGGCTCACCATATGTATACATCGACTCTATATCTACTGGTGCTACTACTAGTGCTACATGGACAAGAGCTGTTGTGCCTCATATTACGAATGCTGCAGCAAATGGTGTTCACTCAATCAGAGAAACTTTGTTGAATGATACCATCACTAGAATCAATGTACCTTATGTGTATACTTTGAATGCTAATGGTTGTACTAACACAGCTACTATGTTATTGACTGTTAATCCAAGACCAGGTTTCCCTCAAATCTTAACTCACTCAGATGCATTTGTTTGTAACGGTACCATGTATCAAAACTTCGGTTCAGCTACACCGCCTCCAACAGGTATAGTATATACTTGGACTGCAACTGGTGGTCATGTTTGGGCAACTGGTTCTACTCGCCAATATGCATTGGTTAACTTCGACCAAAGCGGCAGAACAGATGTTTATCTTGAAGCTACTTTACCTGGTTACAGTTGTGCA
>RGGS01000522.1 GCA_010024525.1 Verrucomicrobiota bacterium
CCCCGGTCTCGGCATTGACCACGTCCAACGGGATTTTCTCGTTGAGCAGGATGTTGGAGAGGGCTTGGGTCAGCTCTTCCTTCAAGGCCGCATGCTTCTTGATGTATTTGTCCTCCACTCCCTTGGCGTGGCGTTTGGCCTCACCCGGAGCGAGTTTGATCACATCTTTCTTGGTTGTTCCGCCGGTGGACTTGACGTCCATCACGATGCCCGCGGATCCCGAGGGCACGACGAGGGAACTATCCTTCACGTCGGCTGCTTTCTCACCGAAGATGGCGCGTAGGAGGCGCTCTTCCGGCGCCAACTCCGTCTCACTCTTCGGGGTGATCTTTCCAACCAGGATATCACCGGCCTTGACCTCGGCACCAACGCGAACCACACCGTCTGGTCCGAGATTTTTCAGGGCTTCATCACCCACATTCGGGATATCGCGGGTGATTTCCTCAGGTCCGAGCTTGGTGTCCCGGGCCGCGATTTCAAATTCCTCGATATGGATGCTGGTGTAGACGTCTTCCTTCACCAAACGCTGATTCAGGAGGATGGCGTCCTCAAAGTTGTACCCATGCCACGGCATGAACGCGACGACCACGTTGCGACCGAGGGCCAATTCTCCGTTGTCTGTGCACGGTCCGTCAGCGATCACGGTGCCCTTGGAAACGCGTTGACCAACGTGAACGATTGGCTTTTGGTTCACGCAAGTTCCGTTATTGGAACGCATGAACTTGCGCAGGTCGTACACATAGATCCCCTTCTCCGGATCGGTCTTCAAACGTTTCCGGTTCTCCGGGGCCTTGCCGTCTTCGGTGACAATCACCTGACGGGCGGTGACGGAAGCCACCTTGCCGGGGCCTTCGCTCACAATCATGGCGTGGGAATCCTTGGCGACCTTCCCTTCCATGCCGGTCCCCACCACGGGGGATTCCGAGATCAACAAGGGGACTCCTTGCCGCTGCATGTTCGATCCCATAAGGGCTCGGTTGGCGTCGTCATGCTCCAAGAAAGGAATCAACGAAGCAGCCACCGAAACCAACTGTTTGGGGGACACGTCCATGTAGTGAACCTTGTCCGGTTCGACTTCCA
>RGGS01000523.1 GCA_010024525.1 Verrucomicrobiota bacterium
ATCGGAAATAAAAAATATCTCTAATGGAATTCCGTTGGGTGATATTATTGCCAAGAAAAAAATGCCCCAATTTGTCGCACCACTTATACATGCAGGGGAGGCATCGGGGACTTTGGGTAATTCACTTTTGCGTGCATCTCTCATACTTGATCGTGATATAGAAAATATACTGCGTAAAATTACTGCACTCATAGAACCAATCATGATGGCAGGAATGGGTTGTATTGTTGGATCTATAGCTTTATCCATAATGATGCCAATTTATGATATTTCGAAAGTATTACAAAAATAATGGAATTATCATTTTAGATATTCTAATAGCATTAGCTTTAGCAGCACTTTTTATTGCAATAATTGCCACTGCATCAATTGATGCACATTCAATATTTGATAATGCAAAAGATCGTAATTTATTATTGAAAGAATATGAAGCAGGGATTGGAATATCAAGTACTATTTTATATGGTAATGATCATTTTCAAACAAATATTGAGAATATTTCTACTTCTAGTAAAACTAGATTTAGTCAAATCAAAATGAATACTTATTCTGATTTGCTTGATAAAGCAGGAACACCCTTGTGTGCAGTAGATTTCGTAAATAAAAATATTGTTGGATCATATATATTTGATTACACGTCAAACTTTATTAAAAGTAATAGTATTACTGCTTCGATTACTCCTATATTACTACCAATAAATCCATTATTACCACTTACAGACTTAGAGGTAAGAAATGGTATTGCATATATTGGTATTGATTCATCGACTGCTTCTGACCAAGATTTTTTGATAGTTGATATTAAGAATAGTGATTCACCAAAGATTGTATCCTCGATAAATACTGGTCCTGGAATTATTTCTATAGCACTTGCAGGTAAAAGAATTTATGCTGGTGCACCAAGTACCGCTGCACAATTACATATAATTCGCTTGGATGGATTGAATAATCTTATTTTGGAAAAGAAATACAAATTACCTTTGCCTTATGCCACTGCCACTGCACCACTTTCAAGTTCAATATTTTATTCAAATAACTATATATTTCTTGAAACAGAAAAATGGGAAGGGGAGGAGTTTA
>RGGS01000524.1 GCA_010024525.1 Verrucomicrobiota bacterium
CCCTTCGGGCATCCGCCATCCGGCAATGCATCCGGTTCACCTTCCGCAGTTGCTTGAGGTACCGCCTGGATTTCTTCTCCCCCGGCTTCGATCCTTGCCTTCGGCTCAGGATGCGTTGCTGGCGTCTCAGGTAGCGTTCCTTCTTCTTGAGTTCCTTAAGGGCCGGTATCCGGGTCCCATCGCTCAGGACGGCAAGGTCAATGAGCCCAAGATCGACGCCCACCGAAATCCCGGTCTCAGGCAGTGGCTCAATCGTTTGCTTGACGCTGAAGGAGATAAAGAAGCGGCCTCCGCTATCCCGGCTTAAGGTCACCAGCTTGGGCATTTCCACCGGGAGCCTTTCGGGTTGGGCCAGCTTGATCATCCCCAGTTTCGGAAGAATCACCTTTTTTCCCGTCCATCCTGCGACTTTCCCCGGATGCCGATGATCAAAGGCGAACCGGATGGCCCCCGAGGCGCTCTTTCGTTTCGGTTTCGGATAGCCGACTTTTCTTC
This sequence comes from Verrucomicrobiota bacterium, assembly GCA_010024525.1. Lineage (GTDB taxonomy): Bacteria > Verrucomicrobiota > Verrucomicrobiia > Methylacidiphilales > Verrucolacustridaceae > Verrucolacustris. Next base: position 496 of record RGGS01000524.1, read on the forward strand.
CCGGTTGCTTTGCCTTTAGTGCTCTAAAGAAGTTCTCAAAGGCCTGCTTGAGATCCCGAAGTTCCTGAATGATCACATCCGAGGGGATGTCCTTCAGCCAGGCGGTCTCCTCTTGCTGCTTCCACTGGGTGACCTCGCGCCCCATTTCGAGAAGGGACTTTCGGGTACCGGTCGCCTTGAAATGGCCATCCATTTCAGTCAGAACCCGTCGACGGACATACCGCGTCGCCCCCTCCGCCTGCGCAAAGGCCCGGCGCTGCTCTGGGGTCAGATACGCCCGTATTTTGAAGGCTTTTTGTACAGGATGGAGCATGGCGAATAGCGTATGCTATTCATCTAATCTCATGCAAGCGCTATGAGATTAAAAATAGATTAAAGTCGTGAACACCGAACCCGACTTCCTGAAGAATGAAATGAAGAAACAGGCCGGAGGGATACCGAAGATGCCCTCGGTCGTCCTGCGACGCACTGACTCAAAGCCTCGGGGGTCGGCGTGCATCCATGCACTTCTTCGTAGCAGATCCCTGCATCACATCCGACCCGGTCACATCGAGATACGCCTCATCAAGGGAGATGGCCTCTAC
>RGGS01000525.1 GCA_010024525.1 Verrucomicrobiota bacterium
GACTGCTAAACAGCACCAAGATTTTGGCCGGTAACGGCTTCGCGGCTGCCCTCGCCACCAACAACATCCAGCCCAATAATATCGCCTGGGGTTACAACAATCCCCTGAACACCTCGGACGATGCCAACCTGCCTCTGCTCATCTCCAAGAATTTCGGAACCGGCAACACATTTTCCAACGTTTCCCTGGCCTCCGCGACGAACGGGTGGAAAACGAAAGGGATTGTCGTTTTCCGAGTTGGGAATTCCGCCGAATTCATTAAATCGGGAAGTGGTGGCGCATCGGCCGGGAGCGTGACCATCAGCGGTGCTTCCTCCAACGTGGCCACCGCAAGCATCAAAATCAACTAAACTCAACCACCGCCTTCCACCCTACGCAGCGCATCCGCCAGTTGATGGGTCAATTCATTGTGGTTTGGCCAGCGGGTGTCCGGCGACTTGCGCAGGCATAAGTCCAAGGTGTGCACGGTCTGCTCGTGGCTGTCCGGGCATAAACTTCTGAGCGAGGGCGGCCGATCCATCAGATGGCGCCGGGCGACTTCCTCGGCGGTGTCAGCCTCGAAAGGAGCCCGTCCGGCGAGGGCGTGGAAAAGAGTGGCTCCCAGGGAGTAGATGTCGCTGCGGACATCCTCCTCCTCCCGTTGCAACCGTTCCGGAGATACGTAGTAAGGCGTTCCCCAGATCTCGTCCTGTTGCCCCAGGGCCGAGCGGGCCCCGGCAGCCAGACCGAAGTCGGCCAACTTGGGAATGTTGCCTCGGCCGAAAAGGATGTTTCCCGGCTTGATATCCCGATGGATCAGTCCTGTCTCCTCGTAGGCGAATTGGAGGGCGGAGGAGATTCCGATGCCGATTTCGAGCACGTCCCTCTCCGAAATTTTGCCTTCCTTGTCCATACGCTCTTCCAGGCTCGGTTGGTCCAGGTGCTCCATCACCAGATAAAGACGGCCGTCCTGTTGCCCCATGGTGTACACGCGGATGATGTTGGGATGGGCCAAGGCAGCGGTAATTTCCACCTCCTCAAGGAACTTCTGGGCAAAGGCGGGGTCTTCGCTGAGATCGGAACGAAGAATTTTCAAGGCG
>RGGS01000526.1 GCA_010024525.1 Verrucomicrobiota bacterium
TTTGGAATCGGAATTTGGATTTTGCGGCAACCCAAATAAGAATTTTTCATCGGTAGGCCACTTCCGATGAAAGGGGCTGCCGCTTTTGTCCAAAGTGGCCTACCTATTGGCAATTGTTCGACTTGGATTCCAAGGTTGTTTGGTCTGGGGGAAGGAAGCGTTGGGCAGGTGGGTGCGGGAAGATAGAAAGAAATCATGAGCCCGAGGCCGTGGGAGCAGGACAGCAGTTCCAAAAAGAAGGAGATGGTTTCCTACAAGATTCTTGGATTGGGTCGCGAAATGAAGTCGAAGCGCCGGCGGACGGCGGCGGAAGATGTGGGCCTGTATCGGTACATTGGGGAGGGGACGGCGGAGCGGCCCTGGCTCAAAGTAACCCGGATGGATTATCTGGTGACCAGGCGGATGGTGATGACGGAGCTTTTGGGAAACCGGCCTGCGAAAGATGTCGATCGGCTCAAGATAGAACGAAAGACCTATGATCTGTTGGCACGGCGGCAAGAAGCGGCGGTGGGTCTGCAGGAGTCCTTCCGGCAGGCGCACGGTCGGGGGATGACTCCGCGGGAGCTGGAGCTTTACAGCCGGGCAGGAGGGGTGGAGGCGAGAGGAATTGATCCAAAGGCGGCGGCGAGCGGCATCCGCAAGAGGTTGCTGGCGGAGGTGGTGGAGAAGGTGGAGAACCGGGCGCGGGGCGGACAGATGAGGCTGCAGGAGGCTTGGGCGGCGGCGGCGGGTGAGGAGGCGGCGCAGGAAGCAGTCTTGGACCGTGTGGATGGCTTCAAGGGGGTGGCGTATCTGCGATGTCTGAGCTCCACGCGGCGGCATCAGCTGGCGAGGAGCGAGGATCTCAAGCTGAAGCTTTCCGAAAAGTTAGGGGTAAAGATCCGAAGACTCGCATTTCGGTAAGGGCGGAAAAGACTTCACCCGAGGCCGCCCTTACTTCTTGAATGGAGAATGGTTTTGGGAACTGCCCAAAAAAACAGTCATCTCCCGCCTTCCTCTTTTCCTATCCTCGAGTTCGGCCAAGCCGATCCAGGAGAAAAATACTTTGTAACATATGTTACAA
>RGGS01000527.1 GCA_010024525.1 Verrucomicrobiota bacterium
AGTTGGCGGCCCTGCGTCAAAAAACCACCACCTGCAAAATCTGTCCCCATCTCGCCAAATCCAGAACCCAGGTGGTCTTCGGCGTGGGCGACCCGGAGGCCAAGCTGATGTTCGTGGGCGAGGCCCCGGGGGCGGAAGAAGACAAACAAGGGGAACCTTTTGTGGGTCTGGCTGGAAAACTTCTCACCAAAATGATCACCGCCATGGAACTCACCCGGGAACAAGTTTACATCGCAAACGTCCTCAAATGCCGCCCTGACATGCCAGCCAACACCAGTGGCAACCGTAAACCTACCCGCACAGAAATGGACACCTGCCTTCCTTACCTCCGTGCCCAAGTCTCCATCATCGCCCCGACCGTCATTGTCGCCCTTGGCTCCACCGCGGTGGAGGGTCTCTTCGGTCCCCAGAAGACCACCATCTCCCGGTTGCGCGGAACCTGGATGGAATTGGACGGCGTTCCGGTCCGCCCCACCTTCCATCCCAGCTATCTTCTCCACAATCAGGATCTCGCACTCAAACGCCTCGTCTGGACCGATCTCCTGGCCGCCATGGAAAAACTCTCCCTCCCTATTTCCGAAAAACAACGGGGATACTTTCTCAAACCGTCCGCGTGAACCTCGTTATTCTCCTTACCACCACCGCCAAAAAATCGGCCGCCCACCGCTTGGCCCATCAAGCGCTTCAACACCGCGTTGCCGCCTGTATCCAGATTGTTCCAGGTCTTGAGTCTCACTATGTCTGGAAAGGAAAAAGGAAAGTTTCCCGGGAATTTCTTCTCCTCGCCAAAACCACAACCGCCCGCCGCCAGGCCCTGATCAAACTTTGGACCAGAATCCATCCCTACGATTGTCCCGAGATTGTTGCCCTCACCGGCAAAGCCGCCTCCGCCTACGGCCGCTGGGTCGCAACTGCGATCTCTTCCTGAATTTACCCCACGACGACCAGCTTGATTTCCTCCGGCAAGTGCGCCGACACCTCCCGCACGGTGTCGCCTCGGAGAAGATTCACCAACAAACCGCGGCGGGTCCCCCCCAGCACCACCACATCC
>RGGS01000528.1 GCA_010024525.1 Verrucomicrobiota bacterium
AGTTGGAAAGGGTGCGGACGACATGTTCCTGGCCGACCAACTCCGCAAAGGTGCGGGGGCGGTATTTGCGGGCGAGGACGAGGTAACCCATGGAAATTTAAGGATACGATCGGGCAGAATGGGGGCAAGGCTGGGACAAGGGGGACGGTGGATAAATTGAGATGAAGATTAAGAGGAGGGCAGGGGTTCGTTCTCCAAACGGCCTGAGGTCGGGTTGGAGTCGGTAGGGCAGCGCCGACGTGTCGGGGCTGGCGCGGCAGGGTCATTGACACTGCCCCACCAGTCGTGAGTTCACGATTGACGGGGGAGGGGATCTTTTTTATGCTTTCCCGCTTCCATGAGAACCATTTCTGCCAAAGCCAAGGACGTCGCCCGCCGTTGGTATCTGATCGATGCTGACAAACAGGTCGTGGGACGGGTCGCGGTGAAGGCGGCTGACATCATTCGTGGCAAGAACAAGCCGATTTTCACCCCTCACGTGGACACGGGTGACCATGTCATCGTGATCAATGCGGCCAAGGCCGTGTTCACCGGTAAAAAAGAGACCGCGAAAAGCTATATGTCCTACTCCGGCTACATCGGCGGGCACAAATCCGAGACCGTGCAGGCCCGTCGGGCCCGGCGGCCGGAGTTGCTCATCCAGTCCGCGGTGAAGGGCATGGTGATGCACAACCGGCTTGGGCGGACGATTTTGAAGAAACTTTTCGTGTATGGCGGTGCGGAGCACCCCCACACGGCGCAGCAGCCGGAAAAGATTTCGGTTCGCTAAAGGCACAAGCATTTATGGCAAAAGACGCATATCATGGAACGGGCCGGAGGAAGACCTCCGTCGCGCAGGCTTTCCTCAAGCGGGGCACCGGAGTCATCACGGTCAACGGTCGGGCTCTGGAAGAGTATTTTCCGATTCCCTCCACCCGGATCGAACTGATGAAACCCCTGGTGACGATCAAGGAGGAAAAGCGCTTTGACGTCCGGATCTGGACCAGTGGTGGCGGATTGTCCGGTCAGGCCGGCGCAGCCCGGTTGGCGATTGCCCGGGCCCTGAACACGA
>RGGS01000529.1 GCA_010024525.1 Verrucomicrobiota bacterium
ACATTTCCAGAAAGATCATAAAGCCCGTAGGGATTCGGTGGATACTGTCTCACGGGGGCAATTCCTTTCCAGCCATCGTCCCCGCTATCCGACGTTGGAAACCAACCCTGCCAAGTGTTCGCCATCCACTTTCCTTTCGGTCGGAACTCGTTTCCCCAGGGATAGGTTTCTCCCGGCCGCCCGCCCCGGGCGGCCCGCTCCCACTCTGCCTCGGTCGGCAGACGCTTTCCCGCCCATTTCGCAAACGCCACGGCATCCTCGTACGCCACATGAATCACAGGATAATGATCCTTTCCTTTTAAATCGGACCCGGGGCCCTCTGGATTTCGCCAACAGGCCCCGGGAACATAACTCCACCAACCACGAACATCCCCCAGAGAAACCGGTTGGGACGGAGGGCGAAAACAGACCGCACCGGGCACCAGCAATGCTTCCGGCGCCCCGGGAAAATCCTCTTTTTTGGGTTGGCGTTCCGCCACCGTGACATACCGCGTGGCATCGACAAATTTACGAAATTGCTCGTTCGTCACCTCCGTCTCATCCATCCAGAAACCGTCAACCTCCACCTCATGGGGAGGTTGGGCATCGGCAAATCCTGACTGTAAAAGGGTGCAACAAGGCTTTTTGGGGTCGGTGCCGGCCAAAACCGAACGGCAGGTTGCCTCATCGGGTCCCCCCATGATGAATTTCCCGCCAGGAATCCAAACCATGCCCTCCGGCTTCGCTCCACTGGGAGGGGTCACCCGCAAAGTCCGGGTGCAGCCAAAAAAAGCCACCCAACTCCCCAGAACCACCAATGGGAATAATGAAAACGAAAACCTCATGGCTTTTTTATACCACCTTTTAGACGTTTGACGGAACTTTCCATGGCCGAGGCGATGTCCCATCCTTACCCAAAGAATACCCCCCACCCGTCATGAACCTTTACCAAGTCGACCAGCAACTGGTCTCTGCTCCCCTTAAGGACGTGGAGTCTGAGGTCCACCATGCGCTCGATCGGATGGGCCTAAAACCTCCGCAGGGTGAGGTCGCTATTACGGCAGGTAGTCG
>RGGS01000530.1 GCA_010024525.1 Verrucomicrobiota bacterium
ATGCTGCGGCTTTGGCTGGTTTGCAAAAATCCCATCGGCTTGAACTGGGCTTTTCTTTTGGCGGACTCCCCAAAGTTTCCCGGCGAGATGATCTGGAGAACCTACACATTCGACATTGAGAAAACGGACGTTTGGCGCCGGGTCGGGGGATCGATCTTGCGCGGCTTTACCGATCTGATCCTGCAGGGTCCGGCCATGGTGGGCAACGCCGTGGCCGGGACGCTTGGTGTGATCGCCGGCCTGCATGCCTTCCGGCGCCCTTCCGCCGCCGCCGGACGCAACTTCTGGGGAGGTATCGCACTGACTTTGCTTGCCGCCACAGCATTTGTGCAGCGTACCCGGGAAGGTGATGGACATCCTATCCTGTTAGTTCTTCTGCCTGTCGCCTGTGTCTACGGGGCGGCTTATTTGTGGATCGTGATCGAGCGATGGAAACTTCATCTTGAATTGCTCGGTCGCTTATTCGCCATCGTGGTGGCCTTAGTGGCAACCTGGCCGACTTTTGCGCGTTTGGTCTTACCTGAGCCGCCCCCATTCGCCTACCCCCCCACCTATCCGCCCATTTTTCTTTTTATGCGCTCTTGGTTTGAGCCCGGGGAACTGCAGGCATCCGACCTTCCGGCTGCGGAAGCATGGTATGCGGAGCAACCCACCCTTTGGTTACCGACGACCCGGGAGGATTTTTTAAAGATCCACGACCGGGTTTCCCCTGTTTTTAGTATTTTGTTTACTCCGGCCAGTTCCGATACCCGGATGTACAGCCAGATGCTTGCCGAAAATTCCGAATGGAAAGAGTGGGCAGACCTCATTCGAAGGCAAAAACCACCCGACCTACCCCAGGCCTTCGCTACCTCTCTACCTCCAAACAATGACTATTTACTTCTTTCAATACAAAAAAGATGGAACTGATTTTCCTTTAAAGCCTTGTACATTAATCTTAATGCAGATCATCTAGTTATTGGATAGATGTTCAAGAGAGACACCAATATATAGTGTCTTTAGGTTGATCGTATTGCCCCGAAATTAAAATCGGGGAAATGGCAGGAAGTG
>RGGS01000054.1 GCA_010024525.1 Verrucomicrobiota bacterium
GTGAAAGAGGCGGGCTATACGGTTGTTAAAGAATTTGTGGGGCATGGCGTGGGTAGAAAACTGCATGAAGAGCCGCAGATTCCAAATTTTGGCAAAGCCAACACCGGTCCGATCCTGCGCCCTGGCATGACCCTGGCGATCGAACCGATGGTCAACGAGGGCAGTTGTGAGGTAAGAATTTTGCAGGATGGGTGGACCGCGGTGACAGCGGATGGGCGCGATTCCGCCCATTTCGAACATGTGGTCCTGATTACTGATGGGGAACCGGAAATTCTCACCGATTCCCTTGGGTCCGAAAGAGATGCAAAAGCGCTTGCCAGCGGTCAGGGAATTCGATAGGTTTTTCGTTTGCCTTTATATGAGAGTACGAGCTTCCATCAAACGTCGCACCAGTGACTGTCAGGTCGTCCGCCGTCGCGGGCGTATCTATATTATCAACAAGAAGAATCCGCGTTTGAAGCAGAGGCAGGGCTAACCCATATGCCACGCGTTTTAGGCGTCGATATTCCTGGAGAAAAAAAAGCTGAGTTCAGCCTGCGCTACGTGTACGGCATCGGCCCGACCCGGGCTCGTCAGGTGATTGAGGAAGCGGAAATTCCCAGTGATCTCCGCGCCAAGGATCTGACCGATCAGCAGATCAACCGCATCATCGGGGTGATTCAAAGAAACCGTTTTCTGATCGAGGGAGATCTGCGGCGGGATATTCAGCAAAACCTGAAACGTCTGCAGACCATCAATTGCTATCGTGGCATTCGGCATCGCAAAGGGCTTCCTGTGCGAGGGCAAAGAACTCAGACCAATGCGCGGACCCGCAAAGGCCCTCGCAAGACGGTGGGTGTCATCCGCAGCAAGGACGCCAAGTCCGCCAAGACATAAAGGTTTTTCATGAGCGAAGCAGAAAAAAAGTCTGAGGAAAAAAAGCCTGTGGTGCCTAAGCCCGAAGGGGCCAAGGCGAAACCCGCCGCCCCTAAGGCCAAAAAGGAAAAGGGCGGGGCCAAGCCCGGAGGCAAGGATGCGACCCCCAAAGCCGAGGCGATGCCCGCTCCGGAGAGCCTGACCCTGGATGGCTTGGATGATGCGGCCAAAATCAAGATCCCGAAAATCAAGGGCGCCAAACAGATTCAAAATGGAGTGGCCCACATTCTGGCAACGTTCAACAACACCGTGGTTTCTATCACCGACTTGAAAGGCAATGTCATTGCTTGGTCAAGCGCCGGCAAGATGGGTTTCCGTGGATCGAAGAAGTCGACGGCTTATGTGGCGCAAGTGGTGGCGCAGGATGCCAGCCGTCAGGCTATGGCTCACGGACTAAAAGAAGTGGAAGTACGGGTGAAAGGTCCAGGAACCGGGCGTGAATCTGCGGTCCGGGCCCTGCAGGCCATCGGACTTGAGGTCAGCACCATTCGAGACGTGACCCCGGTGCCCCACAACGGATGCCGGATGCGCAAGGCGCGTCGGGTTTAAGGAAAGGAATTTATGGCTCGTTACACAGGTCCGCGGGATAAGATTAATCGTCGTTTTGGCCAACCGATCTTTGGTGCCTCCAAGGCGCTGGAGCGGAGAAATTTCCCCCCTGGGGTACATGGGGCCAAGGGCCGTCGCAAACAGTCCGACTACGCCGTGGCGCTGGGCGAGAAGCAAAAGATGAAGTACGGCTATGGTCTGCTAGAAAAGCAGTTCCGGCGCTACTACCAGAAAGCCGTCCAGAGCCGGGGAGTTACCGGCGAAAAAATGCTGCAACTGTTGGAGACCCGGCTGGACACCCTGGTGGATCGGCTTGGGTTCTCCGCCACCCGCCGCGGGGCCCGTCAGATGGTGACCCATGGGCATATTGCAGTGAATGGCCGCAAGGTGACGATTCCCAGCTACGCTTGCCGCACCGGCGATGTCATTGAGGTGCGGGAACACCCTAAGTCCCGCCAGCTTGGCACCAAGGGATTGGAGACTACCCAGATTCGTCCTGTGCCAGATTGGTTGACCTTGAACAAAGAGCAGTTCAAGGGCACCTTGACCCGAATTCCGACCCGTGAAGAACTCAGCCCCGTGGCCAACGAACAGTTGGTCGTGGAGTTGTACTCTAGGTCGTAAACTTTTTCCCGCCTGCTACCGGCGGAATTGAGCAACCACAGCATCGGCCGTCGGTCCCTTCCCAAGGTAGCGGGGAGGGGGTAACCCGGCCGGAAAGAGAGAAAAGACCATGCCATTGAGATTAGGAAGATTCGAACTGCCGAACCGCCTGCAAAAGGAAGAGGACGGCTCCACCGAAACCTATGCCAAGTTTGTTGCCGAACCCTTTGAGGCAGGCTACGGACACACGTTGGGCAACTCCCTGCGGAGGGTGCTTCTCAGTTCGCTCGAGGGGGCAGCCATTACCAGCGTGAAGATTTCCGGGGTGCAGCATGAATTCAGCACCATTGACCACGTGGTGGAGGATGTGACCGAGATCGTCCTGAATCTTAAAAAATTGAAATTCAAGCTCCCCAACCGTGAGCCCCGCCTGCTGAGCCTTAAGGTCAACAAAGAGGGCCCAGTCACGGGTGCGGATATCGAGCTGGACGCCGGCATTGAACTGCTGAATCCCAAGGAAGTGATCTGTACCCTGGATAAAAAAGCCAAGTTTGAAGCCGAGTTGGAAGTTCGGGTGGGGCGTGGATACGCCACTTGGGAAGAAAACAAACGGGAGGATTCTCCGATTGGGCTGATCCCCGTTGACTCCTTGTTTTCCCCCGTGAAGAAGGTGAAGTACGAGGTCAAGAACACCCGCGTAGGTCAGCGTACGGATTACGACAAGCTGGTGATTGAGCTCTGGACGGACGGCCGATTAACTCCCGATGAGGCCATGCTTCACTCCGCGGGTATCCTTCGGCACCACCTCGACATCTTTGCCAACTTTGACAAGGAACCGATCGAGTTTGAGGAAGTGAAGTTTGAAGCCCCGGTAGAAAACACGGCTTTGAAAAAGCTGCTGGCCATGAGTGTTAACGAGATCGAACTCTCGGTGCGTGCGGCCAACTGCCTCAACAACGCCAATATCACCACCGTGGGTCAACTTGCCCTCAAATCGGAAGCGGAAATGCTGAAGTACCGTAATTTCGGCAAGAAATCGCTCAATGAAATCAAGGACAAGCTGACTTCTCTAGGGCTCTCGCTCGGCATGAAGTTTGACTCATCCCTTCTGACCAGCATTCCGGTGGTTCCGCCGGTTGAATCAGCTGGGACGAACGGCCAAGCATGAAGCACGGCCGTAACCGAGCCAAACTAGGGCGTACGTCCCAGCACCGGGACAGCATGTTGGCCAATCTGGTCGGCTCGCTGATCCGTCATGAGCGGGTTCGGACCACCGTGGCCCGAGCCAAGGCTGCCCGTCCGGTTGCCGAGAAGCTGGTTACCCTGGGGAAAAAGGGCAGTCTGCACCACCGCCGTTTGGCAGTGGCGGCCTTGCATGAGAGTCTCTTGGAGTGGGTGGAAAGACCTGCACCCGAGCCGGAGCCTGTGAAGGAATCTGGCAAGGATAAGGACAAGGCCAAATCCCCCAAGCCGACCAAGGCCGAGAAAAAGAAATAGACGGATTGTTTAGGCCGGAACGCTGGCCAAAATTCTGAATAAAAGCCATGCCAAGGCTGCGGCGATCGCTGCAGCCAGCATGACTTTTCTTCGAGCCATCCGACTTTCCACCAGTAGAACAGGCTCGTGTTTCACTTGGGAGGTGGGGGAAACAGAGTTGATGGGTCGGTGTCGTCCGGAGTCCACCACTGCGGTCTCCTCGACCAACCGACGGGCAGTCTGGCCCAATCGCGAGGACTCCCGACTGAGGCGGCGCAACTCCTCCTGAATCGGATCCCGCTTTAACCCTATGATTGCCATAAGCGATTTCATGGTGGAGCGATCAACTTGGCAAGTGTTGGCCCTTTCGGGGAAGGGAATAAGTGGAAATAAGTGGCGTTTGCGATCTCAATGACCGCAAAAGTTTATTTAAGGAGGCGGAACAGGGCCGCACCAAGCAAGATCGCCAAGATTAAAGGCAGATTGAAAGCCAACCCTCTTTGCAGGTTCTCAAGGAATGAATCGGCTGGCACGGTGGCGTGAGCAGTGCCTGACTCATCCCCCGCCCCGGTCTCTGGCTCCAAGTCCCGTCCTCGGAGCGCATCCAACTTGGCACGGGATTGCGTGTAGATCGCCTGTGCCTGATCCACCTTGGCCAAAGCCTTGGAGAGTTCGCCCTCGATGTCGGTGGCGGCCCATTCGGAAGGATTAATATCGTTGATTTCAGAAAGCTGTTCGCTGAAAACCTGCCTCGTTTCGTGCATCTGTTCGACTTCCTTGCGTCCTTGCCCCTCCGCCCTTTCCAGGATGACGACCGCCCTGAGGAGTCGATCTCGGATCTCCCTCTGCCCCTCGATAAGTTCCATCCGGCGGGTATTCAGTTCCTCCAGTTGCCGCTTTCTCTGCTCCAGTTCTTGCTGTTGCCGCTGCAGATCAATGAGTTCCTGTTGCCTTTGATGGAGTTCCGCCCCGATGCCCTCCATGGCTCCTCCCGAGGGGAGGGGAAGATCCTGCTGGTCGTCCGGCGTGCTGCGGATCCGGTTCATGGAATATTGATGATGGTTCCAATCTTAAGATTGCGGTCATCCATGCCAGGATTCGCAGCTTTGATTTTTTTAATCTCTTCATTCAGGTCCAGAGAGGCGGGGTAGTATGGCGATGGTGTGTTGTTTGCCAACGGTCTGGCCCACCGCACTGGAATCGGCTGGGGCGGCTGGTGGGGTTGCCGGAGGAACCGAGGGAAGATCGGCGGCAGGGGTTGCTTTGGCTGCTGTTTCCTGACTTTTTGCCGGAGGCGTTTTGGGTTTCTTCTCGCCGGCTGATGCACTGGGAGCCGCCGGAACAACCGTGTTCACGGGCGTCGCTTTGGGAGGAACAGCTGCACCAGCCGCTTGGGAAACCTGGACCTCTTTGGCCGCCAAGGTCCCCTGCAGTTGGGTGATTTGTTGCTTGAGGTCGACGTTCTCCTTGCTGATTTTGGCGATTTCGGCCGCATTCTGGATTCCCGTGTTGGTCAGACTAAGGGCGAAATCAATTTTTGCTTTCTCCATCGCCGCCATGACTTCCTCCCTCTCAGCAGCGTTGGGGCGGGCCTCCAGATACTTTTGGTAAAAATAGATCGCGCTGACTGGATCGCCGAGTTTGTCGCCGTAGAGAAGGCCGATTTGTAAGTAGGCTTTCACCACGTTTGGGTTAGCCGCAATGGCTTTTTCAAATTGCTTGATGGCAGCAGGGTAGTTTAGATCGGCCACATCCTTGCTGGCCTGACGGAAAAATGGGTTACGCTCGTCTTCAGCATCAGATCCAGGGGGCGCCTGCTGGCAAGAGGTCAGGACAAGGGAGGCAAGGAGGGTGGCAAGGATCAGTCGTTTCATTGGGTTAGATTGGTCAAGGCGAATGAAATCCGCAAGCCAAGGGTTTGCCTTGGCGGGACGATAGGTAAGCTATATACATATTTGTTTCAGGGGGTCATAGCTCAGTTGGTAGAGCGCCTCAATGGCATTGAGGAGGTCTGGGGTTCGAATCCCCATGGCTCCACTCGAATTGTGGAGCATTCAATCAACCTGCCGGAGGCGTAATCAGGATGGGTCTGGGGAAGTTTTCGCGGGGACCAATCCCCATGGCTCCACGCGATGCCAAGTCCATAAAACGTTTTCACGGACGGATAAGGTATTTCGTGTGTGAATCACAGGTCCAATCCGTTGCGGGGCAAGTGAAGGCACTGGGAGGTGCGAGGTCTTAGGGGCCCACCCCCCAACGGGGATTCATTCACGAAAGGGCGTTCTACCCATCATCCTGTTTATGCCTATAAGTGTATCTATGGGCGCTCCCATTTCGTTCATGAAAGAAAAAGTCGTGGTCATTACCGGTGCCACGCGGGGCATCGGTCGGGCTGGGGCTATTCGATTGGCCGGCATGGGTGCCCAAATGATCCTGGTGGGAAGAAATGCCCGGCGATTACGTGAGGTTGCTGAAATTTGTCAAAAGGCCGGAGCCCGAAGGGTGGCAACCTTTGTGACGGACCTGACTCTCCGCAAGGAGGTTGCATTTCTTGGGAAAAAGCTGAGGGCGACAGAATCCAGGGTGGATGTGTTGTGGAACAATGCGGGTGGGTATTTTACGGAAAGAAAAATGACCCGGGAAGGAAACGAGAGAACCTGGGCGATGAACCATCTTGCCTATTTTGATCTGACCCAAGCCCTGTTTCCTCTGTTGCGAAAATCGAGGGACCCGAGGGTGATTTGTACGGCTTCGGAAGCGCACCGGTGGGGTCGGATTCGCTGGGACAATCTGCATGGGGAAAGGCATTGGAATGGCTGGAGAGCTTACTGCCTGTCCAAACTGGCCAATCTCCTTTACGTGGCAGAGCAGGGAAGGAGGTTGGGAAAATCCAAGGTCCGCATCTGCGCCATTCACCCCGGTTTAGTGAACTCTGCTTTGGGAGATGAAAATCAGGGATGGTCGGGATGGGCCTTCCTTTGGTTGAAGAGGCTTTTTGGCAAAACAAATGAACAAGGAGCCGATACGGCGGTCTGGGTTGCTAGCCGCAAGGAGAAGCCAAAGCAGGGCGGGTACTACGCCTATCGCAAGGAGACGACTCCCTCCATGGCGGCCCGGAATCCGGCCAGCGCCAAACGACTGTGGCAGATTAGCGAGGCAGCTCCATGAAGCTCAAAATCGGTTCATTGGAGTTGGAGACACCGCTTTGTCTTTCTCCCTTGGCCGGATACACCAACCTGCCTTTTCGGCGAGTGGTTCGCGAGCTGGGGGGATGCGGGTTGGCCACAACGGATTTGGTGAATGCCCGATCCCTGCTGGAAAACAACCGAAGGGCTTTGGAGTTGGTGGCCACCTCGGCGGACGATCGGCCATGGGCGATCCAACTCTTTGGCGCGGTGGCTTCGGAGATGCGGGATGCCGCCAAAAAGTGCGAGGACTTGGGAGCAAATGCGGTGGACATCAATATGGGCTGTCCGGTGAAAAAGGTCTGCAAGGTAGGGGGCGGATCGGCGATGATGACGGAGTTGGCCAAGACGGCGGAACTGGTGAGGGGGATGGTGGAGGCGGTGAAAATTCCCATTACGGCCAAGATGCGCCTGGGCTGGGACGAGAAAAACCTTACCGCCCCGGATCTGGCGCAAGCTTTGGAGGAGGCTGGGGTGGCCGCGATTTTTGTCCACGGGCGGACGCGGGAGCAGGGCTTTTCGGGCTTTGTTAATTTGAAGGGGATTGCCGCGGTGGTACAAGCGGTCAGGCACATCCCCGTGATCGGCAACGGGGATCTGACCACGCCGGAGGGTGCCAAGAGAATGATCCAAGAGACCGGATGTGCCGGTGTCAGCATTGGGCGGGGTGCTTTTTACAACCCATGGATCTTTCGGGCCACAGCCCGGTATCTCGAAGCGGGTGAGTTGATGTCGGAGCCGGATTTTGACGAGCGGGTTCGGG
>RGGS01000531.1 GCA_010024525.1 Verrucomicrobiota bacterium
AAAGCTTGGGAGGACCGCCGAAAGCCTCGCCATCGTCACGAAAATTCAGGGATTCCAAAGGGACAATTTTTTTCGTCCCGTCCGGATATGTTTTTAGCACGAGGGCGGTGCCGGAACCCGGGGGCAAAGACTGCGTATGGCCTTTGACTGGCGTAGACACAGGGGGTGAGGGATCAGGTGTGGGTGGCAGGAAAATCCTTTGGGCGCGGGAAAAATCGGAAAAGAAACTGAAAATCAAAAAGATAAAAATCCAGCGTCGGAAATCTGGGCGGTACATTGGCGTGCCCAAGACTTTGGATACAACATCTTGTATCTGCAAAGGAAAGACCGCTATTTATAGTAAAGTTATTCACATATTTGCTGATATAAAATACGCATCTAATCATAAAAAAACCCGCCAAGCGGCGGGTTTTTTTATGATTCTTTCCTTAAAAACGCCAAGCTAGTCCAATTTCGGCAGTGTGGTTGTAGCTAGATTTAAAGGAGTTCATGTTGTTGAAATTAGGTGAAGGATTGCTGAGCATTTTATAGGCGATATCCAGATCAAGACCTGGTGCAACACAGTAGGTAAAACCAGCCGTCACTTGCCAAGCATAGTTCCATTGATAGCTGGTGTAGGGAGATCCTCCGCCAGCCGATATTTGAAGTACATTCCAGGTCGCCCCCGTGCCTCCTCCGAAATAACCACGAATCGGCCCATCGCTTGGGAAGTGAAAACTGACGTTGGCAAGTACGGGTATTTGATAGAGGCCGCCATTACCTATGGTGGATCCCCCGCTATAGATACCTGTGCCATTTATCGTTGCTGAGTGGAGCTGGTTATAAATAAACGCAGTCTCGAGACCGACGCGGAACCAATCCGTGACATTATAAGAAGGTTCCAAATCAAAACGGATACCAGGCTGAAAAACGAGTTTGTTGTAGCCAGCCGGTCCATTTCCAAACAGACCATTGGAATCTCTGCCGCTTAAAGGCTGCTGGTAGGCAACTCCGACTGCTGTTCGAAAGGCAAAGCCTTCAAGAGGTCCAAGATTTTCATCGTAATCTTT
>RGGS01000532.1 GCA_010024525.1 Verrucomicrobiota bacterium
TGAGGGAGGAGTTGGGGGACAAGCTTCTGCTGGTGATGAGGGTGTATTTTGAAAAGCCGCGGACAACCGTGGGGTGGAAAGGATTGATCAATGATCCCCATTTGGACGGAACTCTGGATCTGGAGACGGGATTGAAAGCCGGTCGAAAGCTTTTGGCGGAGATCAATGAAATGGGCGTCCCCGCAGGAACCGAGTTTCTTGATCCGATTGTGCCCCAGTATCTGTCCGACCTAGTCACTTGGGCGGCGATCGGAGCCCGCACCACCGAGAGTCAGACCCATCGGGAAATGGCGAGTGGGCTTTCCATGCCGGTGGGCTTCAAGAACGGTACAGACGGCAGCCTCCAGGTGGCGGTGGATGCGATGCTGTCGGCCCGCACCGGTCATGCGTTTGTCGGAATCGATGCCGAAGGCGCGACCAGCGTGATCCGGACCACCGGCAACAGTTCCACCCATCTGGTGTTGCGGGGGGGGAGAGACCGCACGAACTTCGATCCAGCCAGCCTCCAGTCGGCCAAGGATTCGCTCAAAAAACACGGACTTCCTCAGCGGGTGATGGTGGACTGTAGTCATGCCAACTCCGGCAAAGAGGCCACCAAGCAGGAGACAGCCTGGAAGAGTGTGATCGAACAGAAACGATCCGGCACTTCGGGAATTCTCGGGCTGATGCTGGAAAGCCAGCTGTACGAGGGGCGTCAGGACATGCCTCCCGAGGGGGCGAAGGGTTTGAAATACGGGGTTTCCCTGACGGATGCCTGCATGGGTTGGGAGCAGACGGAAACTCTGCTTCGCTGGGCCGCCCGCTGAGCGGGATTGGCCGGATTCCGTTTTTTTGCCTAAGATCGTCGCTTGAAGAAGGAAACCACCCTCTCCTCCGGTGAAGTGCGGGCGGAATATGCCCGGCATGTGGTTCCTTCGTACAAAAGGCCAGAGACCGCTCCTGTTTTAGTCAAAGGAAAAGGAACCAGAGTCTGGGATGCGGAAGGAAGGGAATACCTCGATTTTGGCAGCGGGATTGCCGTGAACTGTCTGGGGCATGCTCATCCGAGG
>RGGS01000533.1 GCA_010024525.1 Verrucomicrobiota bacterium
CCTGTAGTCTGTAGCCTACAGCCTAAATTTTCCTTCACGCCGGTAAACTCTGATTTATACCCACCCCATGAACAAAATCCTTCTTTTCGCCCTGCCCCTACTCCTCGCCGCCTCGATCGCTCTCCCCTCCTCCGAAACCGCGGAACGGGCCCGGGAAATGACCTCCAACCTGGAAAAGATTGAAAACCTGATCGACAAGACCGTGAAGGAACTCCGGGAGGCCCTGGAAGAACTCACCCGCATTGCCGCCGAGTCCGACAAGCCCCGCGACGCTTTTGAGGACTACACCGACCAGCTCAAAGACTACAAAGACGTCCAGGAAACCCTTTCCGACCGCATCAACCGTTTCCGCACTGTGGCGGACGAGCGCTTCAAGGACTGGGAGAGCGACCTCTCTAAGATGGAAGGTGACCTCAAGAACATCTCCCAGGAGCGGATGAACAAGGCCAAGAAGGAGTACGAGGAAGTGGACAAGAAAGTCCGGACGATCGGGGCCAAGCTGACCAAGGCGGTCGACAAACTGCAGGAGGTGCAGACCTACTTCGCCACCGAGCTCAACGCCGCCTCTATCCAGGCAGCCAGCAAGGTGACTGACGCCGCCAAACAGTCCGCCGATGAGGTCATCCAAGCCCTGGAGGAGATGAAGAAGGCCTACACCCAACTCAAAGCCGACACCGCGGAATCAAAGCCGAAGGAGTAAAACCGGCCTTGGCCGATTTTACCCGTTTAAGTTTAAGTTAAAGTTTAAGAAAGCTGGAAGCGGTCGAGCCAAGGATTACTTCAACTTAAACCTAAACTTAAACCAAGCGTCCGCGCGCCGCCCTAGTTCGACACCCTCAGCCTGAGGAATCCCTTCGGCGATCCGCTGTTCACCCTCACCGTCGCATTTTCCTTCCCTTCTCCCGCCGGGACCGTGGAGACAGGCTGGACAACGGCGTTCGACCAGACCGCCAGGTTCGTGCTGATCTGCACCTCATACCGCACCCCGCCCACCGCGTACTGCCCGTTCAGATAAGAGCCGCCTGTCGGCCGGTGGTAGGTGTAG
>RGGS01000534.1 GCA_010024525.1 Verrucomicrobiota bacterium
GGATCCCGGGGGACGGCCGCGCTCAAGATCCATTTCCATGGCCCCGCCGATTCACGAAAACGGTGGGCAGCGGAAAAGGCGTTTTACTCTCACGTGGCGGCATGCAAAGCATCGGCACCGCAATGGCTGGCCGGCGAGGAGGGGCTGAATGTTTCTCTTCTCACTTGGATCGAGGGGAAGCCCTTACAATCTCCGATCCGTCCTGAAGACGTGGCTTGGGCCGGCTCTTTTCTGCAGGCCATCAACAAAAATGCCTCCCCCGCCATCTTGCCGGAAAGCCTTGCCAGTGAAGCCTGCTTCTCGGTTCAGGAGCACATCCTGCTTTTGGAGGGAAGAATCAAGCGGATGGAAGAAGCTTCCGACAAATCCAGTCCCTTAGCCTTGTTTATGGCCAAGCAGCTGGCCCCGTTTGCCAAAAGGGTTTTCGAAAACTTAAAAAAAACCCCCCAGGCTGAATTCAAGAAACATAATTTCCGCCGCATCTATTCACCGGGGGATTTTGGATTTCACAATGCGCTGAGGGAGAAATCCGGCCGAATCATCTTTTTCGACTTTGAGTATGCAGGTTGGGATGACCCGGCCAAAACCGTGGCCGATATTTTTCTGCAGCCGGAAAAGCCGGTGGCTGCAGAGCTTCTTCCGCTCTTCCTAAAGAACTTGCCGGAATGGGGTGGTCTTGAGGAACGGGTCAGGATCTGGATCCCGTTCTTTGCCGCAAAATGGGCTGTGATTCTCCTAAGCGCAGCAGTTCCCACGACCGATCAGCGGCGCAAGTTCGCGGGAGAACTCCCGGCGGAAGACATGTTACACCGACAAATCGACAAAGCCGCAGCCGTACTGGCCCGGAGTGGTAATTTCTCAATTTGAATCCAGGCGCTGCCACGATCCAGCTCCAATGCCACGTTTGTGGTTCCCCGGTTCCGGTGCAGACCCATTTCTACCGACTGAGCTCAGGAGTTACCTCGGATTGCCGACCTTGGGGTAGGGAGGTGGGCATGTTTGTCTGTCCTTCCTGTGGGGTGGCTCAGGCAAGGG
>RGGS01000535.1 GCA_010024525.1 Verrucomicrobiota bacterium
TCGGAAATCCAACAAATACAATACTAGCGTGTACGCTGCCTGCTGGATATGTAACGAACAATACCGATTGCAACGATAGCAATCCGGCTATTAACCCCAATACCATTTGGTATTTAGATGCCGATGCAGATGGATACTATATTTCAACTTTAACTCAATGTACCTCCCCTGGTGTTGGATACAATACCACCGGTGGTATCAGTGGTGATTGCAACGACAACAATCCTGCTATCAATGCTGGAGTGAATGAAACATGTAATTTAATTGATGACAATTGCAACGGTCAAATAGATGAAGGAGTTCAAAACACCTACTATCAAGATGCTGATGGAGACACGTTTGGAAATAGCGCTGTTACCACCTTGGCATGTACACCGCCGGCTGGATATGTTTCCAACAGCACCGATTGCAATGATGCTGTGGCGACCATATACCCTGGAGCTCCTGAAACATGTAACGGCATTGACGATGACTGCGATGGTCAAATTGACGAAGGAGTTCAAACTACCTACTACGTAGATGCTGATGGTGACGGATTTGGTGATGCGGCTCAGTTTACTCAAGCTTGTACCCAACCTGCCGGATATGTGCTTAACAACACCGATTGCAATGATCTTAATCCTGCTGTGTATCCAGGTGCTGCGGAAGTATGTAACCTCATTGATGACGATTGTGATGGTCAAATTGATGAAGGGGTTCAAACTACTTTCTATCAAGATTTAGACGGTGATACCTACGGTAATCCGAATGCTGCAACACAAGCGTGTACGCAACCGGCAGGGTATGTTGCAAACAACTTCGATTGTAACGACTCGAATCCAACCATTTACACCGGTGCTCCGGAAACATGCAACTTGTTAGATGACGATTGCGACAACCAAATTGACGAGGGTGTTCAGAATACCTATTACGCAGACGTTGATGGAGACACCTTCGGAAATCCAACAAATACAATACTAGCGTGTACGCTGCCTGCTGGATATGTAACGAACAATACCGATTGCAACGATAGCAATCCGGCTATTAACCCCA
>RGGS01000536.1 GCA_010024525.1 Verrucomicrobiota bacterium
GACACAATTGCAATTAGGTAGTGGTGGTACATCAGGATCACTTTCAAGTAGCTCTACAATTTATATGCATCGCGGTTCAAACTTGATCACCAATCGAAGCGATAACATTACCCTTGCTAACTATATTAAGAATTGGGATAGCTATGGTCCAACCTGGAACAATGTAGACACACAATCTAATAAATTTATTCAGAATGGTACGGGCACAGTTACATTATCTAATAATAGTAATGACTTCTACGGTAAATTGCAGGCTGTGAATGGAGGCTTAACCATTACAGGTTCAGCAGGTAATTCTGGTAATTATGTAACTAATAATGGCCAAGCGATTGTATTTAATACAACCAATGCGACAAGCAACAATCAATATATTAATAATATTTCAGGAACTGGAACATTGCGCGTCACAGGCACAGGCAAGCTTGAATTATATAACTCTAATAACGGTACTTTCACTGGCGCTACGACGATTGATTCAGGAGCAACACTTCAACTTGATTACGGTAAATTAGGCGGTGACATTACGAACAATGGTACGTTGTATTTTTACAGTCCATCATCAATGAACTATGCTGGTGTCATCAGTGGCTCAGGTAATGTTAAACAGAATTATGGTACGTTAACTTTTTCAGGGGCTAACACTTATACAGGCAATACTTTAATTGGCCCCGATGGTGGCTCCACATTCTATCTTGGTAATGGGGGCACAACAGGTAGTCTTGCAAGTGCAAGTGATATAAGTATTGGCAGCGGTAGCGGATTTTATTTTAATCGTTCCAATGCGATAACAGTTGCAAATAATATTTCTGGTGCAGGCACTGTTTCGCTTGTTACACAATCAGGTAGAGATTGGAACACCGACCCTTCAGCTATCGTGACATTCACAGGCACTAACACTTATACAGGGGATACTTATCTTAATCCTTGGACACAATTGCAATTAGGTAGTGGTGGTACATCAGGATCACTTTCAAGTAGCTCTACAATTTATATGCATCGCGGTTCAAACTTGATCACCAATCGAAG
>RGGS01000537.1 GCA_010024525.1 Verrucomicrobiota bacterium
CTTTTTCTGCTGAAAGAGAACGGGTGAATACGCCCAGCACCACGTAGAGAATGGCGAGCAAGCCGGCGACGAAGGTGGCGGAATAGCCCAGCGTGACGACGACCACGTGAGTGGCCAGCCAGAAGTTGGTGTCCAAAACGGCGCGCATCATCTCCATGGTATCCCCGCTCATCGCCAGATTGTGGGCGATGATCAGTGTGGTGAAGCCTGCAGTGGAGGAGACGAGAAGGCCGATGCCATTTTTCCAAAAACGTTCCAATAGCAACCCCAGAGCACATGCCCCCCATCCGATAAACACGGCGGAAGAGTAGAGATTGGTGACGGGCGGCCGCCCTTCCAGAACCATACGGTAGATTAGGCCGCTTGTGTGCAGGAGCAGGGTGCCGATGGTGAGCAGTCTCGCCGTTTCCCTCAAAACTTCGAGCCGCGCGGGTGCGAGCGTAAAGATTAAGACCAACAAACCTGAGAGGACATATAACACCGTGGCTTTGTAAAAGGGAGCGAGATGATTGAATACCTGTTCACTCTTGGCCTTGCGCAGCAGCGACTCGCCATGAACCGCTAGGTCCGCACGAAAGCGCTCGAGTGCCGATTGAAATGCGGCGGAGTCGTTATTGCGGTAGGCCGTTCCCATGGCGGCATAGCCTCGGAGAGCGGGAGGAACGGCATCACCGCGCGCGATCTGAAACATGGCTTCGTCAGTTCGCATCCATTCTGAGGGCCCAGCTCCCGGCGTGGAGGGAGGGACGACGAGAGGAGGTCCGATTTCTTTGATTACCGAGGCGCGTTGGAGTTCGGTGACGAGTTTATTTAGAGCCGCTTCATCGTAGGGTTGGCCCGCTTGCTGGGCCTTGGCCGCCTCACGGCCCGCTGGAACAGCCGCGACGAAAGCTTGAAGTTGGCGTTCCCAACTTTTGGCATCCTGGGGTTGCATGGTGTTCTGCATTCTCATGTAGAGGCCCACGGAGTTCCAAAGTTGCAACAAGGCCCTGTCATAGGGGGTTCGGGCGGACTCTGCCA
>RGGS01000538.1 GCA_010024525.1 Verrucomicrobiota bacterium
CTGGATTCAGGCGGTCGTGGTGGGGTCGTACTTGGAACACGTGCAGGGCGTCATTGCTGAGCAGATTGCCCTCAAGAAGGATCCGGTTGACACCGAGGAAGAGGCTCTCAAGGAAATCTACCGCCGCTTGCGTCCCGGCGACCCGCCTTCGGTTCCGAATGCGCGCAACCTCCTGAAGAGGCTCTTCTTTGATCCCAAAAAGTACGATCTCGGCCGCGTCGGGCGTCACAAGATCAACACGAAGCTGGAAATCGACATTCCCTCGGAGCAGCGTGTCTTGACGAATGAAGACTTCGTTGGGGCGATGAAGTACTTAATCCAGTTGCGCACGGGAGACGGGCGTCTGGACGACATCGATCACCTCGGTTCACGGCGCGTGCGTACCGTGGGCGAATTGCTCGCAAACCAGTGCCGCGTCGGCCTGGCACGCACCGAACGTCTCGTCAAGGAGCGCATGGCGCTGTTTGACATGAACATCGAAGGGATGACGCCCCAAAAGCTCATCAATCCGAAGGCGCTGTCGGCTGTCATCCGGGATTTCTTTGGACGCTCCCAGCTGAGCCAGTTCATGGACCAAACCAATCCTTTGGCCGAGCTCACGCACAAGAGGCGTCTTTCGGCCCTCGGGCCAGGAGGTTTGAGCCGTGACCGCGCAGGATTCGAGGTCCGTGACGTGCATCCGTCTCATTATGGGCGCATTTGCCCCATTGAGACTCCTGAAGGCCCGAACATCGGTCTGATTTCCTCGCTCTCAAGCTACGCCCGGATCAACGACTTCGGTTTCATCGAGACCCCGTACCGGAAGGTAAGCAAAGGGCATGTGACGGATAAAATCGAGTATCTTACTGGCGATCAGGAGGAAAAGTTCCTCGTGGCGCAGGCCAACGTGCGTGTTGACAAGGACGGCAGGTTCCTTGATCCGCACGTCGCGGTGCGTTCTGGCGGGGACTTTCTTGAAGTCGAGCCGGACAAGGTGCACTACATGGACATTTCGCCCAAGCAGTTGGTCTCCGTGGCTGC
>RGGS01000539.1 GCA_010024525.1 Verrucomicrobiota bacterium
TCTCCCCTCCTCCACCCGGCTCCCACTTTTCTCCACAATCCACCTCCGCACCGTCCCCCTCCGACAGCCGCAATCCCGCGCCGGCGTTCGGATCACCCCGTTCTTCACCCAGAAAAGATTGGCCATCGATGCCGAGGCCAACTCCCCCCTCTCGTTGAGCATGACCATTTCCGTGTCGTTACCTTCGGCCTCTTGCCTTGCCTGGATCCGGCTCAGATAGCTCAAGGTCTTATACCGTGCCTCCCACGCACCCGACCAAACCCCGGTGGCGGCCCGATCCAGCTTGTATTGGGCTGGGGGCAACTCAATTCCCTCACTCCACCAACTCCTTGTTCCTGTCTCGGTCACAAACCAACGCCAAAGTCCGAATCCCGAAGGGACCCTGCCAAACTCCTCCTCCGAAATTTGAAGACCCAGGGCCTGCGCGGACTCCCGGATGGACTCAAGATGCCAATCCCTCCACCGCGCCTTGCCATCCTTTACCCGCACGGTCTCAAACACGCCCAATCCATGGCGAAAACCGGCATCGGAAACCGGGACTTGGGGCACCCCGCTCACACCCGCACTTTCCTCGACCCCGAATACGCCGCCATCGCCTCCACCATCACCCGGGCCTTGGCTTTCGTTTCCTCGTACTCCGCCTCCGGATCCGACCCTGCCGTGATTCCGCTTCCCACCCCGCATCGAAGGGAATCCCCATCGATCTCCGCCATCCGGATTCCCATGGCAAATCGAGCCGAACCGTCGTAACCAAAATATCCGACCGCCCCGGTATAAAAACCACGGGGTTCAGCTTCGAGTTGCCTCAGGATTTCCACCGCTCTTTTTTTGGGTGCCCCCGTGACTGATCCTCCGGGCAGGCAGTCAAACACGGCGCGGACCATCCCCAGTCCCGGGCTCAACCGCCCCTCCACCGAGGAGTAGAGATGATGCACATGGGAATAGCTTCGGCTTCTCACCAAATCCCTCACCTCTACCGTTCCATAACGGCAAATGGCCCCTAGGTCGTTGCGCAGCAAA
>RGGS01000540.1 GCA_010024525.1 Verrucomicrobiota bacterium
GCGGGAAATCTGCTGGTGGGTGGCCAACGAACTTTCCACCGTCACGGAACCTTACCAAACGCCAGCCGGGCAGATTCGACCGATCCTCATGAATCTTAATGAGAAATCGGAACTAATTTCCGATGAACACCTAAAAAACCTATGGGTTTTTCCCAGTCCGCGACCACAAAAAGGGGAATCTTTCCTTCTATGGATCCTACCGGAGGACCGGGAGACATTCATGCGGGAGATGAACGCAGCCAAACAGGACCAGAGTTTGCGGGTCTTTTTGGTCCGGATCCGGAAAGCCGAGGAGCCGGCGGCCGTGGTCGAGGCCGGACTCCGTCGGGGCGAAAAAGGGGAAATTCTTTTGGTGATCCAGCCCGTGGCCAACGAGGTGAAAAACTCCTGGCATCACCTGGCCACCCATGACCCGCTCACCCAACTCCTCAACCGGTGGGAAATGGCGCGCATCATGGGGGAACCCGTGGAGCGGAGGAAGGGAGCCCACTTGCCGGTTCTGATCTACCTGGACCTGGATCATTTCAAGACCATCAACGATCTCCTTGGGCACGGCGCCGCCGATCAGGTTTTGATTCAGGTGGCGGACAAGATCCGGGAGTTTTTCCCTGCGCCCGCCATTCTCAGCCGATTCATGGGGGATGAGTTCCTGCTTCTGACCCGCGGGCTCCAGATCCATGAAGCCGAGGAGCACCTGCAAAAACTGCAAGCCTCCCTTCAGTCCATGAAAATTCCCGGCCTTCCACCTGACTTTCAGCTCAACTTTTCCGCCGGGCTGACCCATCTGCTCCCCGGAGAAGGGAATGCCGCCCTCCAAAAAGCCGAAGCCGCCATGCATGAGGCCAAGATCTCAGGTCGTGGCCGTGTTCTGATTCACAAACCCGGCCACCCTGGCCAGTCCCTGGCCCAGGTCATGCTGGAGGCGCTCAATGAGGGACGGTTCGTGCCGTGGTTCCAGCCCATCGTGGACGCTCGGACCCAACAACCCGCTTTTTACGAGGCCCTGGCCCGGATGCAGAC
>RGGS01000055.1 GCA_010024525.1 Verrucomicrobiota bacterium
GATGAGGGAGGGGAGGACCTGGATCGCCGATCTTCAGGCCAGGGAAATTGAACGGACGGGGATCAAAAGTCTGAAAATCCGCTTCAACAACATATCCGGATATGGCATCGAAGTGACCAAGACCAACTTGGATCAGGTCCCCAAGGAATATGTGCGGAAACAGACCCTGGCCGCGGCCGAGAGGTTCATCACTCCGGAACTCAAAATGATGGAGGAAAAGATTTTGGGGGCCGAGGAGAAGGCCGTGGCCCGGGAGTTGGAACTCTTTGCCAAGTTACGGGAGGTGGTGTTGGTCCGAGCCGCCTCTTTGCAGAAAACGGCGGAGGCCTTGGGAAGCCTCGATGCGTTGGCCGGGTTGGCAGCCACGGCTAGGCGATGGGGATATGTGCGCCCCCAAATGCGAAAGGACGGCAAAATTCATATCGTGGGTGGACGGCATCCCGTAGTGGAGCAGCTTTTGGCCGGAGGGGCGGAACCGTTTGTCCCCAATGATCTGACCCTGGGCGAGGACAAGGGTACGCTGATCGTATTGACCGGACCCAACATGGCCGGGAAAAGCACCTATCTACGGCAGTCGGCGTTGATTTGTCTCCTGGCGCAGGCGGGTTCCTTTGTTCCGGCGAAAAAGGCGGAGCTTCCGGTTTTGGACCGGATCTTCACACGGATCGGGGCCGGGGATGATCTGGCTCGTGGGCAAAGCACCTTCTTGGTGGAAATGAATGAAACGGCGCTGATCCTGCACAATGCAACCGCGGAGAGTCTGGTGATTCTTGATGAGATTGGGAGGGGAACGAGCACGTTAGACGGGTTGAGCATTGCCTGGGCTGTGGGGGAGCATTTGCATGACACGGTGAAAGCCAAGACCCTGTTTGCCACCCATTATCATGAATTGGCGGAGCTGGCGCTAACCCGCCCGGGAGTTCGAAACTTCCGCGTGGCGGTTCGCGAGGATAAGGATCGGGTCGTCTTCCTTCGTCAGATCGTCGAGGGTGAAGCCGATCGCAGTTATGGAATCCAGGTGGCGAAGTTGGCGGGTCTGCCTACGGAGGTTCTCAAGCGGGCGGAGGAGATTTTGCGCGGGCTGGAGGAAAGGGAGACCGATGCCTCCGGGAAGCCGGCACGAATCAAGCCTCGCGAGGGAAAGAGTCGCAAGGGAAGGGATTCCGGAACGCCGGACCTATTTGGGTAGGGAAAATCCGGGAAACTGGGGTAGGATATTTCGAGTGAAGCATCCCAAGAAAGTTCTCATTCTTTCCACGAGTGCGGGAACGGGGCATTTGCGTGCGGCCGCCGCGCTGGAAAAAGCGTGCCATCAGATTCCCGGAATCGCGGAGGTCGCCCATGTCGATGCCCTGGCTTTCACCAACAAGCTCTTCCGCGATTTCTATTCCAAACTTTACATCAAACTCGTCCAGGATGCTCCGAAGCTGTTGGGCTGGTGGTACGAAAAAAGCGACGAACCTTGGAAGACAGACCGGATGCGACTTTTGCTGGATCGGCTCAATACCCGTCCTCTAGTCCGATTGTTAGGCAAAATGCAGCCGGATATCACGGTATGCACCCACTTCATGCCGGCAGAAATCATCTCCCACCTGATCACCCAGAAGGCGATTCAGGCAAAACTTTCCATCGTGGTGACGGACTTTGACTTTCACGCCATGTGGCTTTCGCGTGCGTTTCACCGATACTTCGTGGCCCTGGATGAAACCAAGGCCTACCTGACCACTCTGGGTCTCCCGGGGGATAGGATCACGGTGAGCGGGATCCCGGTTGACCCTGAATTTGGCAGGCACTTGGACAAGGCGGCCTTGCGTCAAAAACTTGGGCTGAGAACGGACTGCCCAGCGATCGTGGTTTCGGCGGGTGCCCTTGGGGTGAACCCGGCGGAGCAGGTGGTGAAATCCCTAAGGCAGATGTCGCAAAGGGCGCAGGTCGTTGTGATCTGCGGTAAAAATCCCGAGGCCAGGGCCCGGGTGGAGGCAGAGCTGGCAAAAGCTGTGGAATCTCCCGGCATGGCGGAGTTCCGGGTCCTGGGTTATGTGGAGGACATGCCTTCCTGGATGGGGGCCGCAGATCTTTTGGTCAGCAAGCCGGGTGGGATGACTTCGGCGGAGGCCATGGCCTCAGGGTTGCCCATGGTCATCTATGACCCCATTCCGGGCCAGGAAGAACGGAATAGTGATCAACTTCTGGAGAAAGGGGCAGCCATCAAGTGTAATGAAATCTCCATCCTGGGTTACAAGGTCAGCAAGTTGCTGGCCGAACCGGGGAGGTTGGAGACCATGCGTCAGGCCGCGCGCAAAATGGGACAACCTGAGGCGGCGGCGAAGGTGGTTCAGACGCTGATGGCCGAGCAGGAACAGGAGCCGATCGAGGTTCATCCGGACCAGCAGGAAGCCATGGCGGAAACGGCCCGCAAAAAGTGAAGCCTTTTGCGGGGAAACAGAAGTTTCTTTGGGGTGTTTCCTGCAGTCCATACCAACACGAGGGCGGTTACAACGGAGAGGGGCAGCCGAGGAACAACTGGTACGATTGGGAAGTTGCGGGGAAGGTGGAAAAATCGGGTCGCTCTGTCGATTTCTGGAACCGCTACGAAGAGGATTTCGACCGGGCGGAAATGATGGGCTTGTCGGGCTACCGCCTCGGTATTGAATGGGCGCGGCTTCAGCCGGATAAGACAAACGGAGAATTCTCGGAGGCGTCCTTGGCACGCTATGCCGACATGATCACGGCGTTGCGGATCAGGAATCTGGAGCCTCTGGTCACCCTTTCCCATTTCACCACTCCGCGCTGGCTGGGGCGGGATCCTTGGTTGAGCGAGGAGACCCCCGAAATTTTCTCCAACTACGCCTGCCGCATGCTGGAATTACTCAACCAAAGGCTGACAGAGCGCGGGGTTGCGCCTCCCAGGTGGTTTATCACCCTGAATGAGCCGAACATGCTGGCGGCCTGCACCTATAACGTGGGGGCTTTCCCGGCGGGGGGGCGTTCCTGGTGGGCGGCGGCGCTGGTGGCCTTGCAGAATCAGTTGGAAGCACACGTGAGGGTCAAGAGGGGAGTGCATGCGCTCTATCAGTGCAATCCGACATGGGGGGTTCCCATGCTCTCCTTCAACACCTTTGCCAGTGATCTCTATTGGATGGATAAAATGTTGGTGGATGTGCTGGAGGGGGCTCGTCAGACCCATGGCAATGAATCTATTTTTGCCTTCCTGCAGGAGCGGTTTCGCGAATTTACCCGGGCCTACCGTGGAATGGATTTTCCCCACCACGGCATCTTTTCCGAAATGGTGGGGGAGTTGATCAAGCAGATCCAGCACGCCTTGAGCCGGAGGTTTTTGCATGAGAGCACCTTTTCCCGTCTGGTGCCGCTGGTGAGAGAGAGACGGGACGAGCCAGTGGTGGATTACATCTCTTTTGATTACTACGATCCATTTGTGGGGAATGCCGTCCGGCTTCCCTCCTTGGCGGATCTGCAATTGGGCCGGGTGGGTTTGCGGGAGTGGTTGACCAAGGGTCTGGCTACGAAATGGTGGGATTGGAAGGCTTTACCCCGTGGACTTCGGTTCTTTGTCGAGCGATATGCCGCAGAATATCCGGATCTACCCATTCTGATTGCGGAAAACGGGATGGCCGAGAGACGGTGTTCTTCGGATGAGGCCTGCCAAAGAAGGGAAGACCAGCAAAGCCGCAGTTATTTCCTTCGTCAGCATGTCTTGGAGGTGAAAAAATTACGGGCGGAAGGATTCCCCTTAATCGGGTACTTTCACTGGTCGTTGACGGACAACTACGAGTGGGGAACCTATGCTCCGAGGTTTGGGCTCTTTGGCGTGGACTTTGAGTCGGCTGACCTGGAGCGGACGCCCAGGGATAACGGGGGGGATGTGCCCTGGCAGACGTATGCCGAGTTGATCGCGGGAGAGAGTTAAACCGGAATCGGGGCGGTTGGTTGACCGTCGGGAGTGGGGGGAGGAATGCGGTAGGTGATCCGCCCTTTACTGAGGTCGTAGGGGGACATCTCCATTTTCACTTTGTCGCCGGTGTTGAGACGGATGAAATTCTTCCTCATTTTTCCGGAAATATGGGCTAGGACGGCGTGACCGTTGATCAACTCCACGCGAAAAAGGGTGCCCTTCAGCACCGCTTTGACGACTCCTTCGACTTCAACTACCTCACCAGCCATAGCGGTGCATCCTATCAAAGTTACACGTTCAGGGAATCTTTTTGTCCGTGGTGGAGGGGGATCCTCACTGTGGGGAGTTTTTGCAATGGCGGACCAATCCGGTCTGTAAGTAGAAGGAGGAGTGAGGTCAGACCCGGTCGTGGATTCCGCATTCCCTTTTCCAGCCGAAATGGCGGAGTTGGGATGGATCGGAAACCTCGTCGAGTCGCTTGGTGGTTACCCGGTCGCCGATGGAAACATACCCTTGGGCCCAGAGAGGGTGGTAGGGGAGGGAGTGGGTTTGGAGGTATTGGCCGAGATCACGGTCCGACCAGTCGAGCAGGGGAAGAAATTTGAAACGGGCCTCTTGGCGGGTGAGGAAACTCATTTTTTGGCGTGATTCGGAGGAGGAACGCCGAAGGCCGGCAATCCAGATTTCCGGGTTCAGATCACGGAGTGCCCGGCGGAGGGGTTCCACGCGGATGATTTCATGAAACTGCTCGAGTCCTTCCGGTCCTTTTTCCCAAATTTGGCCGTAACGCGATTCGATCTCAGATGGAGAGAGAAGCGGGCGGTAGGTCTTGAGGTTTAGTTTGAGTCTTCGGGTGATTTCCTCGGCGAAGGAGATGGTTTCAGGAAAATGGTAGCCCGTGTCGATAAACAGAACGGGCAAATCCGACTGGATTTGTGTGGCTAGGTGAAGAAGGGCAGAGGATTGGGCCCCGAAGGAGGTGGTGAGAATGGCCCTGCCGGGAAATTGGCTGAGGGCCCACTGCATACGCTCTTCTGCTGACTTCCTGGCAAAATCCTCATGAAAAGAGTCTCCCGCCCCATGGTGCCTTTTCTTTGTGGCTGGCTCGGGAATCATACTTGTAATTTAATTCAAAAACCGATAAAGTCTATCTTTTATGTCGTATTTGCAACATCTTGAGGATCAGAGCATTTATATATTTCGCGAGGCATTCGCAAATTTTAAAAACATGGCCATGCCCTGGTCAATGGGAAAGGATTCCAACACCCTTATCTGGTTGGCCAAAAAGGCTTTTGCCGGAAAGATCCCGTTTCCCTTAGTGCACATCGACACCACCTATGAATTTCCTGAGATGTTGTCCTTTCGAGAGTGGGCCAGAAAACATTACGAAATCGATTTGATTGTCATCGTGAACGAGGAGGCTCGGAAGCGGGGTATCGGATATGAAACGCACGACCCGGTCACGGTTACGCATGAACTCAAGTCGCTGGCCCTGCAACAGGCCTTGGCAAAATACAAATGGGATGCTTTGGTGACGGGCATTCGTCGGGATGAGGATTCCACCCGGGCCAAGGAGCGCTATTTCTCCCCCCGGACTGCAGACAACGAATGGGAGTACCGCGATCAACCGCCTGAATTCTGGGGACAGTTCACCACGGCGGTAAAACCCGGGGAACATGTGCGGGTTCAGCCTTTGCTGGATTGGACGGAACTGGATGTGTGGGAGTATGTGCGTCGCGAGGGCATTCCCGTACCGAAAATGTACTTTGCCGAAAACGGCAGGCGATATCGGTCCTTGGGATGCTGGCCGATCACGAAGTCGATTGAAAGTGGGGTGACCACGATTGAGGGGATCGTCCAGGAGTTAAAAACCACCAAGACCGCTGAGCGGGCGGGTCGTGCCCAAGACCATCATGAACGCAACGCCATGCAGAAGCTGCGGGCGAAGGGGTTCATGTGAGCGGGGGCATCCAGATGCCACCAGCGCCCAAATCGGTGGCCAAAGACTATCAACCGGCCTTTTTTCCCAAGCGTCAGGGCGGAGCCGGAGCGGCTGGGGGTCCGGAAGAGCCACGGACCCGTATTGTGGTCGTGGGGCACGTGGATCATGGAAAATCGACCCTGATCGGAAGGCTTTTGGCCGATACCCAATCCTTGCCTGATGGGAAGATTGAGTCTGTGGAGAAGGCATGTCGCGAGGAGGGAATGCCTTTCGAATACGCCTTTCTTCTCGATGCCTTACTCGAGGAGCAGGCCCAGAACATCACTATCGACACCACCCGGATTGGGTTCCGTTACGAGGGGCAGGGGTTTGAAATTATCGACGCTCCGGGCCACCGTGAGTTTATCAAGAACATGGTGACCGGCGCTGCGGCGGCCGAGGAGGCCATCCTGCTGATTGATGCCAAAGAGGGATTGAAGGAACAGACAAGGAGACATGGGTTACTGCTCTCCTTGCTGGGGGTTTCCAAGGTCATTGTGGCGGTCAACAAGATGGATTTGGTGGATTGGAAAGAGGATCGGTTCCGCCATCTGGAAAAGGAGATTCGGGAGTATTTGGGCGGGTTGAAGATCCCTCCGCGTGAGGTGGTGCCCATTTCCGCCCGCGAAGGATCGAATGTGAAAACCCGGGATGCCAAGAGGCTGGGATGGTGGAAGGGTCCGACCCTGCTCCAGGCTCTGCTCTCCGGCGTGGGCCGGAACGAGACGCAAAAGGAGGGGCCGCTACGGTTGGTGGTGCAGGATGTTTATCGTTTTGATGAGCGCAGGGTGATTGCCGGCAAGTTGGAGAGCGGAAAAATAGTCGTGGGGGATTCGTTGGTATTTTTTCCGGATCGGAAATCGAGCAAGATTCGATCCATCGAGGATTGGGGAAACCCGGACCCGGTCATGGAATTGGGACCCGGTCGGAGCGTGGCGGTCACGTTGGAGGAGCAAATCTTTGTGGAGCGGGGCCACGTGGGTTCCCACGAGCAAAATCCTCCAGTGGAGTCCCGGGAGCTGAAGGCCCGTATTTTTTGGCTCGATACGGAACCCCTCCGTCTCCAGGCCCCCGTGCAGCTTCGCCTCGCGACCCAGTCCGTCGAGGCGCGATTGGTTTCGATCGACCGGGTGGTGGATGCCGAAAAACTGGAACAAAAGAATGATGCCAGGGAGGAAGTGGGCCGTTTCGAAGTGGCCGAGGTGCGGATTCGTTGTCGGCGCCCCTTGGTTTATGACGCCCACGAGCGGGTGGAGTCCCTGGGCAGATTTGCGCTGCAGCGCGGAAATCGGCTGGGGGGAGGGGGAATTATCCTGGAGGCAGAATATCCCACTTCTTTGGCCAAAGCGGTTACGGGAGAGCATTTAACTTGGACGGAGGGGAGGATTTCCCAAGA
>RGGS01000541.1 GCA_010024525.1 Verrucomicrobiota bacterium
CATGGCGGAGGGGGAGGGGCTCGACTGGTGAGTAAGCAGACGAGTTGGGTTCGCGGGGGAAATGTCACTTCCCCGAAGGGTTATTTGGCGGCCGGAATCCATGCCGGCATCAAGCCGGGACGGGAAAAGGACATGGCGTTGCTGGTTTCTCTCCTCCCAGCGGACGCGGCGGGAGCTTTCACGACGAATCAGGTCAAGGCGGGTCCGGTGCGGGTCAGTCAGCAGCACCTGAAAAACGGGAAAGTGCGGGCGGTGATCCTCAATAGTGGGAATGCCAATGCCTGTACGGGGGTGCGGGGCATCGCGGATGCCAAAAAGATGACGGCGGAGACGGCGCATGCCCTCAAGAGCAAGCCGCATGAGATACTCGTATGTTCCACCGGGAGGATCGGGGTTCCTTTGCCGATTCGCAAGGTGGTGCGGGGGATCCGGGTGCTGGCCAAGAAGCTGGGTCCGAACCGGGGTTCGGTGGCGGCCCGGGCGATCATGACCTCCGACACCATGAAAAAGGAGGCGGCGGTGCGGTTCACGTTGGGCGGGAGAAGGGTAACGATCGGGGCGATGGCCAAGGGAGCCGGTATGATTCATCCCAACATGGCGACAATGCTTTGCGTGGTGACAACGGATGCAGCAGTGGACAAGCGGACCTTGGTTCGGCTGACGGCGGATGCGGTGGAAAATAGTTTCAACCGGATCAGTGTGGACGGAGACATGAGCACCAATGACACGGTCCTTGTGCTGGCCAATGGGGCGGCGGGAAACACGCCGCTCAAGAGCTATGACACGGATTTGGGTAAATTCAGTGCGGCGCTAAAGCAGCTCATGCTCGAGATGGCGAAAAAGATTGTGGAGGATGGGGAAGGCAAGACGAGGGTGATTGAGCTCCGCGTTTGCGGGGCGGCCACGGATCGGGACGCCAAGATTATGGCGGAGGCAACGGCCAGGTCTCCGCTGGTGAAGACTTCCTGGGCTGGTGGGGATCCGAATTGGGGTCGGATCATGGGGGCGATCGGGGCTTCG
>RGGS01000542.1 GCA_010024525.1 Verrucomicrobiota bacterium
TGCTCTATAAGGATGCTGCCAATGCTAAAAGCAATCACCAACACCTAGGCACTATCAAAAGCAGCAACCTATGTGCTGAAATCATTGAGTATACCGATGGCAATGAAGTAGCAGTATGCAACCTAGCCTCTATAGCCTTGCCTCGTTTTGTGGCACAGGGAGTCTTCAATTTTGATAAGCTCTATGAGGTGGCTTACCAAGTAGTCATCAACTTGAATAGGATCATAGACCATAACTACTATCCCGTGCCCGAGGCGCAGACTTCTAACTTGCAGCATAGGCCCATAGGCATTGGTGTACAAGGCCTTGCAGATGCCTTTATGCTGCTCCGCATGCCCTTTGATAGCCCGGCAGCTCAGCAGCTGAACAAGGATATTTTCGAGACCCTCTATTTCGCTGCTATGACTGCAAGCAAGGACCTAGCAATTGCGGAAGGCTGCTATGCTTCCTTCCCAGGTTCGCCCACCGCGCAAGGCATCTTTCAGTTTGATATGTGGAATGTACAACCCTCTATTAGACACGATTGGGCTTCGCTCAAAAGGGAGGTGATGCACCATGGCCTGCGCAACTCCTTGCTCATAGCCTTGATGCCTACGGCCTCTACATCGCAAATACTGGGCAACAATGAGTGCTTTGAGCCCTATACTTCCAACATATATACCCGAAGGGTGTTGAGCGGAGAATTTGTAATAGTGAACAAGCACCTGCTCAATGACCTCATAGCACTAGATTTATGGAGTCATGAGATGAAAAACGCTATTATAGCCCACAATGGCTCCATACAGCACATAGACGGCATTCCGAATGACATCAAAGCACTCTATAAAACAGTCTGGGAAATAAAGCAACGCACCCTCATAGATATGGCTGCTGATAGAGGCGCATTTGTTTGCCAATCGCAATCGCTGAACCTCTTTGTAGATCAACCCACTACAGCCAAGCTGACCTCCATGCACTTCCACGCTTGGAAGAAGGGCCTTAAAACAGGCATCTACTATCTCAGGACCCAAGCAGCAGCAC
>RGGS01000543.1 GCA_010024525.1 Verrucomicrobiota bacterium
GGGGTAAAATCCCGCCTCAGCGAGGTGGGAGTGACCTTCAGTCCTCTTGTTGAAACCCGGCCGGATCTCATTCCCCGGGAATTCACCGTCAGTCCGTCCTTTTTCAAGGGAGTTGGCGGATCGGCGGAAGGTGCGAGCGGGACCGCCCGAGGCGGGGGGAGAAACGCGGATGCGGAGGGCGGCAGCGAAGCTGGTCTCAGCGAACAGGCGAAATTGGAGGAATTGGGGGTGAAGTTCCCTCCCGGGGCCTTTGCGGTCTACAACCGAAACACCAGCCGTCTTCGAGTAGTCAACAATGCCGAAATGCTTGACCTGATCGGGCAGTTGATCGGAGCGGCGGAAGAGCAGACGCTTTTGATCCAGGTGGGGCTGCGACTTGTGGAAATCAACCAAAACGATCTCGATAGTATCACGGTTAACTCGACGCTGGGTGGATCTCCGCTTTCCGTGATTCCGGCGGGATTAAACACAAACAACCAGGGGCCCGTACCGGTGACGGGGGCGGGATGGAATGCCCAACTCAACCAGATCCAGGGCGTGGGGTTATTGCCGAACAACACCCTCCAGTCATTTCTGCAGCAAGGCGTGTTGGCCGGAACCAACCAAACCTCCTCCTACGCCCTGAACACCATGCAGATCGGCGGCACAATTTTTAATGGAATGCAGTTCCGAACCTTGATCACGGCGGTTTCCCAGAAAAGCAGCGCCAACGTTCTCGCGAATCCCTCCATCGTGCTGAAGAGAGGACAGGAAGGTGTCATCGAGGTGACCCAGGACTTCCGGTACGTGAAGGAATATAACGACCCCCAGTCCTCCATCCGAACCTTTACGCCCACATCGGCGACCGGTGTCGGTTTTACCGTCACCACCTCCGTGCCCGGACCGGAAACCGTGATTTCCGCCTTCCCATCGCAGATCAGTGACAGTGTGCCCATCGGGGTGAAGCTCGGAGTCAAGCCGGACGTGACCGGGGACAACAGTCGCGTTTTAATGGAACTCAAGCCCAGCTTCATCGACTTC
>RGGS01000544.1 GCA_010024525.1 Verrucomicrobiota bacterium
TAGGAACGTACGTCACGATTTCAGGAACGGATTTTGGTGCAAATACCGGATCCGTGCTGTTTACCGACGAAGCGGGTACCGGAACCGTGGAAGCAACGGTCCTTCGCGACTGTGCAGATGGATGGAGCGATAGTGAAATTGTGGTGGAGGTTCCAGATGGTGCAGGCGATGGTCCGATTTCGATCACCACGGGAAATGACGTTACGGATACAACCGATGATGAGAACGGCGCGCTCGTCGAGAATTTTGACGTCAACGACGTGGTGACGCCGAATTTGTGTTCGCTTTCCGATTCCTCGGGTCAATCAACGGACGCGCTGACGCTTTCCGGAGCAAATTTTGGAAGCGTGCGAGGTACTTCAACAGTGAATTTCACATCAACTGAGGCGGGATCATACACGTCATGGGCCGATGGAACGGTGAAAGTGACGGTTCCAAATGCAGATGCTGGTGATTATGATGTTTCGGTGACGGTTGATGGAGTCACCTCAAATACCATTTCGTATACCATCACTGCTCCAGAAAGTGAGGTTTCGACGATCACCGACGTCAGCCCGAGCGAAGGTGGTATTGGTCAGTACGTTACGATTTTTGGGACGAATTTTGGTTCGCGAACCGGAACGGTGACGTTTGAGTCGGGCGACGGGAATGCTGCAACAGCAAGTATTGATTTCCCGGATGCATGTTTAAGTGATTTTTGGAATGACGACGAGGTCACGGTGATTGTTCCGGACGCGTTCGATAACGGTGATGATCTTGTTCCCGGTGACTACACGGTATTTGTAACGAATTCGGATGGAATTGATTCGACGACAACGTCGTTTACCGTCACGAGCGATGATCCAACGCCTGGAATTTGTGCCGTCACATCCTCAGGTGATGTTGGTGACACGATTACGATTTCCGGGGATCATTTCGGGAATGCTATTGATACGGTGACGTTTGCGACGGATGTCACGTCGACAGCGGCGGTAACGTGGACGAATGATTCTATTTCGGTTCCGGTGCCAACAGGTGCCG
>RGGS01000545.1 GCA_010024525.1 Verrucomicrobiota bacterium
GGTGCACGTGGCGAAGGTTTAAGTTATGCAACTTATACTCCGTCTCCAACCACTATGACTACTATGGGTGCATTGAACCAAGGTACTCAAACTGTTACTTTAGCTAAAGGTGGTGCCGCTAACCAAGAATACAACATGGTTGGTAACCCTTATGCTTCTCCAGTTGATATCGGTACAGTAGCTCATAACGCTAAAGTATCTGGTAACATCGTTGGTGCTGCTATCTATGTATGGAATCCATACTTGGCTACTGTAGGTCAATTCCAGGCTATCCCTGTAAATACAACAAGTGCTACTCCTTATTACCTACAAGCAAATGCTTCTTTCCAAGTACGTGCTGGTCATAACGGTGACTCTCTAGTATTCACAGAGTCTAGTAAGTCTGCTAATGCTACTGCAACAGTAATCAAAGGATTACCTGACTACGTATCATTATTCGTATATGATGCTCAATATCATCCTTATGATATGTTACATATCAAGTTTGGTGCTGAAGCAACTGATAACGAAGACAATGACTTCGACGCTGCTAAGCCTCAAGGTCCTGACTTCAACCTTTACAGTATCTCTGCTGATGATCGCAAACTAGCAATAGATGGTCGTCCTTATGCTGCAGGTAAGTCTATACCATTGGGTATTAACAGTAACTACAACCAAGAGTTTATCATTAAGACTGAAGCATTATCTGTTCCAACAGGTGGTAGAGTATTCTTACATGATAAATTGTTGAATCAATATGTAATGTTGCAACAAGGTACTGAGTACAAGTTCAACGTTACTAAAGATGCAGCAACTCAAGGCGATAAGAGATTTGAACTTACTATGGAGCCAAGTGTAGATGCTACATCTAATGGCCTACAAGTTACTATGACTCCGAACCCTGCTTCTAATGAAGTGAGCATCAGCTACACTTCTGGTAACGCAGAGCACGTGACTGTTAAAGTATCTGATTTGACTGGTATGAATGTATTCACTAAAGATATGGGCGTACAGCAAAATGGTAAAGTGATTGTTCCAATC
>RGGS01000546.1 GCA_010024525.1 Verrucomicrobiota bacterium
ATCCCCCATTTCCGGGCAGGTTGCCCACGTGTTACTCACCCTTGCGCCACTGACCTCCCAATGTATTGCTACACCAGAAAATCCGTTCGACTTGCATGTCTTATCCACGCCGCCAGCGTTCGTTCTGAGCCAGAATCAAACTCTCCATAAGAAATTTCTTCTTTTTGGAAGAATCCCGTTTTTGACGCTAAATCAAAAACGATCTGACCAATGTATATCTTTGGCTGTGCTTGGCACTCCGCAGGTTGCCCTGCCGAAGCCACTCAAGTCACGCCGCAGACCGGTCAATTAAACTAACATATTATAACCCGAAATACTTTGACGTATAACGCACAATTCAATCTTTGCTTATTCAACAGTTCCACCTGCGCTTCAAACTTGCCTCGCAAAAGCGTGGCAAGCTCCAAACAACAAGCAGAACGACTTGTCTGTCTGAGCACTGCTGTTGTACCAGCAGGCTCTCAAATTATTATCTTCAGCCATTCCCTTGCTTCAAGCGAGTCAATGCGGGCCGCATCACCAGACGGATGTGCTTTTCACACACCGGATGTCATCGGTGACGCCCGCCAGCGCCGAGCTTGGGAACCAGACTTTCAAAGAGCAAAGCTGCCGTGGCAGCGTCCGCCGGTTTCGCGGCGGGTTGGGCACTGTAGCGAATCCCGCGGGGACGTCAATAGGGGCGTGCGATTTTTTTTGGAAGGCTGCAGCCGTTGCGCATGAGGGCCGCATACGATAGACAGACAAATTACTTCACATCAGAATTTTACGACGACCAGCATCCCGGAAGCCCTGGGTTCGAAAAATCGAGGCGGTTGTTGGGTGAACTACAGCAACGTCCTACCGGCGCTTCTTGATTCCGTAACCCCAAGCTTTCGGTAGGCTGGACCGAGCGCGACGCGCCCCTGAGGCGTTCGCTTCAAATAGCCCTGCATGATGAGGTACGGCTCGTTCACGTCCTCGAGGGTTCCTGCGTCTTCGCCGATCGCCACTGCGAGCGAGTTCAAGCCCACCGGCCCGCCT
>RGGS01000547.1 GCA_010024525.1 Verrucomicrobiota bacterium
GATAAATATCCGCAGCGGCCTCTGCTCCGGTGCTTACGAAAACCAGAAGCCCCGCGGATAATAGGCGCTTCATCATTTCCGTTCCGCCTCAGCGCTTGCGGGAACCGGTTT
Organism: Verrucomicrobiota bacterium; assembly: GCA_010024525.1. Taxonomy (GTDB): domain Bacteria; phylum Verrucomicrobiota; class Verrucomicrobiia; order Methylacidiphilales; family Verrucolacustridaceae; genus Verrucolacustris. Next base: position 112 of record RGGS01000547.1, read on the forward strand.
TTGTTTTGCCCGCCGCCTTGGCTTTCATCTGCTCCTGGGCAATGAACTTGCGAACATGGGCCGCCATTTCAAAACGACTGCCGATCCAGATGTCTTTGGCCTTGTTGGTAATCTGCATTACGCGCTCGAAGGCCCAGATGTTGGCCGGCCGCGCACCCACATGAGAATGGATGGTCGGATCAATCTTGACTGCACCGCGCTCATATTTCCGGCACCAGTCGAGCCACTCCTGAAAAACTTCGACGAATACCTTAGGCGACTGGCCATGTTTAACGATTAGCGGCAGGTCGTTGACTTCCATGGTGTTCGGAATCTGGACGATCGAATGTTTGCCGAAACTGACCAGAAAGGGCAGATCCTCGTTAAGCGTATCGCCCTGCCAAAGAAAACCTTCCTCCGCAAGCAGCTTGCTTGTATGCAGGCTCGGCGTACCGCGGGGGTTCGCCCAACCCGCGAGCGGCTTGCCCAGAACCTTTTTGGCCAGACGCTGGTTATGACGGATATTTTCGCGCTCCTGCGCCTTGGTCATGTAGACCGAAATCTGATCCATCGTATAGGAATGCCCGACAATCTCGTGACCCGCGCCGTCAATCTGGCGCACGATCTCGGGAAAACGCTCGATCATGATGCCATTGGTCGTAAACGCGCCGCGGATCTTGTTTCGCGCATAAACCTCAAGCACGCGAAAAATGCCCCGCCGATGCCCATAGTCCGCCCAGGCACGCGCGTTCAGATCCGGATATCCCGGTTTGAGCGGGTTGCCCATCGGGCTAAGTTTCGGCCAACTGTCGTCAGCCCAACCTTCGAAAGGCGTTCTGAAAATACAGGCAATTTTTTTGCCGCCGGGCCAGCGAAAGCTTTCGGGCAATCTGTATTCAGATCGATCAGGTTGGTTCAAACGCAGGTCC
>RGGS01000548.1 GCA_010024525.1 Verrucomicrobiota bacterium
ATATCCCTTAAGGGATATTAATCACATGAGGAAATGGCTTAAAAAGGATATATTTCTTGTAATTGGCCTTGGTTATTGGAGATGATCATATGCCTTTGAAAAACAACCCCACAATCGCGGACATTAAAACTTCCATAAATCCGTCGGCCCGGAGGGCTATCCCCTGGAAAAACGCTCCATTAATCGTAGGTACCATTTCGACGGAAGCGGGTCTAAGCCACCTCAGCAATCCCCCGGAAGGCGTCGACGTGGCGGAGGTTCGCCTGGACCTTTTGCTCTCGAAGGGTGTCTCACCGGAAAAAATTCAGGAAGCCATGGCCAAAAAAGAGCTGCCGGTCCTGCTCACGCTCCGGACGCGGGAAGAGGGCGGAGCTTTTAACTGGCGCTCACGCCAGCGGGTTCTTTTCTTCCTCGCCTTTCTCCCCTTCGCCGACGCCGTCGATCTGGAACTGACCAACCTGCCCCGCCTCGGCCGGGTGCTCCGGTCTGTGCGCCGTGCCAAACGGGATCTGGTGCTTTCTTCCCACTCCCTGAAAAGAAAACTGACTCCCCTCCGCCTTAAACGTCTGCTGACGGAATTCAGAAAAACCCGGGCCCACGTCTACAAAGTTGTGGGCCTCGCCCGGCGCATCAGAGATCTGCGTGCTTTGGCGGAACCCCTTCTCACTCTCCCCCATATGCGGCTGGCCATCCTTGCCTCCGGCCCCTTGGCCACGGCCTCCCGTCTTTCCCTCCCGGCCCTCGGCTCTCGCCTGGTCTATGTGCACCTCGATGAGCCCGCGGCCCCCGGCCAACCTGGCCATGACACCAGCTTTACGTTGGCAGGGTTGCGGAACTTTCTTTCCGCCAAAAAGTCCTAGTCCTTAGTTCAGACTGCGCTTGGGGCGCAAGGCTCCCGGTACGGAGGTCTCCACTTTTCCGCTGCTGCTGGAGACGACCGGGAATCCGCCGCCCGTCGCCACCCCCCCGCGATAAAGGAATCCGGCCAACAGCCCGTGGATTCCCATCAAAACAA
>RGGS01000056.1 GCA_010024525.1 Verrucomicrobiota bacterium
TAAACCGCTTGATCGGTTGCCCTTGGCTGTTGAGGCCGTCCGCCCGAATCATCGCCTTGTACCCTTTGCTGATCCAGTAACGCACCTTGGCATAGTTGCTCTCCACCGGCGGAACCACCTCGTAGACCCAGCAGTCCAACATCATCACATTGTCTTCCCCTTTGGGTTGGGGATCCGGCCAACGCAGAAAGTCGATCCCCAGATCCTCGAACGCGAGATCGGTTCCCGCCACCGCCTTGGTCTTTTCCGCCCCGGTGACCACCTGCCATTCCCCATCCGCCTTGCTCCGCTTCTGGATTAAACTTCCCTCGGGCGCGAACCGAACCCGGATCTGCAGAGGTCGGTCCTTGAATTCAAACTGTAGGAGGCGATCCTTGGTGCGGATTAACAGGGGAATTTTTTTGTCCCCGCTCTGGACCTGCCCGGTCAGTCGCAGATCCTTCATGACCAAGGTTCTCCAAAGGAAGTTTTGCATCTGACGAGGCGTGGGGGTGATGTCCTCGTCCGATACCGACTTGGCCTGCCCATCCTTGCCTGCCCCTAACTTCGCAGAGGTGACATTACGATTTTGCCCCCATCCGCAGGACAAAAACGAGAGGAGAACTACCACGCAAACGGCTTGGCGATCCATTTTGATTAACTTAGCCTCGTGAAGTTGATCTCCCAAGTTTATTCGTTGGATCTCAGAGTGTTCCGCTGGATCAACCGGGGGTTCAACCACCCTTGGTTGGACCAATTCTTCAATCTTTTGGCCGATGGCCGCTTTTGGGTCCCTATCCTTCTAGGCATGGCCCTGGTCCTCCTTTTGACCGGAAAAAATCGGGTGAAGTCCTGGGTCATCCTCACCTTTTTTAGCGTTGCGATCGGTGATCCCCTCATCTGTAACCCCCTCAAACACTTGGTCGATCGACCACGCCCTTTCGAGGCCGTGGAAGGAGTTCGCGATGTCAGCCCAGGCTCGGGGGAAAATCGCTGGCAACCCGCCGTCCGGATTTCCGGTATTCCTGAGAAAGAGGTGCAACACGGCCGGTCCTTTCCGTCTTCCCATGTGGCCAATGCCACCGCCGCCGCCATGTCCGCACGTCTGGTCTGGGGGTCCTCCCTCCGCTGGCCTTGGGTTTTCGTCTCCATGGCCGCCTTGGGGCGTATCTACACAGGCGATCACTATCCCACCGATGTCCTTGCCTCTATTCCCCTCTCCATGCTGTACACCTGGCTCATCGCCCGCCTACTGGATATCCTCTGGAAGCGGGTGGGCCCGAAATTTTTACCCAAACCTTATTCCCGGATGAAATCACTGTTCTCCCACCCTTAAGACATGTTTTCCGAACTTTCCCTCATCATCCCCTTCTATAACGAGGAGGAAAATGTTTCCTCGGTGATTACCGAGGCCCGCACGGCTGTGCCAGGCGCAGAAATTATCGCCGTCAACGACGGCAGCCGGGATCGCACTCCCGTCCTTCTGGATCAGGAAAAAGAGATCCGCGTCGTCCATTTTCCCAAAAATCTTGGCCAAGGCCCCGCCCTCTACGCAGGCCTTCTGTCCGCCACCCGACCCTATGCCGCCATGATGGATGGAGACGGGCAAAACGATCCTGCGGACCTTGGCTCTCTCCTCACACTTCTCAAAAACCGACAGGCTGATTTTGCCTGTGGTATCCGCACCCCTAGACGCGACGCTTGGCAAAAACGGCTGGCCTCTCGGGTCGCCAATGCCATCCGTCGGGCCATATTGCTGGATGGAGCCCACGACACGGGCTGCTCCCTCAAGATCATAAAGCGTGAAGACATCCGCTTTCTTGTTCCTTTCAAGGGGATGCACCGCTATCTACCCGCCCTGCTGGGTGCCGCCGGATTGAAGTTGGGGGAGTTGCCGGTCCGCCATCGACCCCGTCGTGCCGGTGTCTCCAAATACACCATCGCGGGCCGGGCGTGGGTAGGCGTTCAGGATCTGATCGGAGTAGGCTGGCTCATCCGCCGCCGCGTCCCCTGGCCTCCGGGGCTGCCGCGGTAATTAGCTGTTTAGTCTTTAGCCATGGAGGGAAGCTTCACAGCTGGAACACTCCCTCCATTACTAACAACTAAACCCCTAAAGGACTAGCTACGGCTTCAAGCGCGCCGACCCCGTCGCCGGAACTCTCCGCACTGGCTCCAAACTCTCCGGATACATCAGGTACGGCTTCCTCTCTTCTTTCCACTTGGCCACTCCTGCTTCCCAAGTTGCCACGATCTGTCGGGCGGTCATGCCCGCTTCCACCATCTTCCGGGTCTGCCGGGTCCGGTTCAACTTGTCGAACATCAGCACGTTCTCTGCATCGGCAAAGAAATTCTTGTGGGGTAACAGCTTTCTCAGAATCTCCAACCCTGCCATGTTGATCGCCGTCAAGTTGGCTGGCGCCTTGGGATCCGCCGCCACTCGAGCTCCGGCCATGACCACGGACCGATACCTCCCGGTGGCGGGCTTAAAGCGGAAAGGAGTGAACTTCACCCCGTTGAATCCCCACTCTGTCATTCTCCGACAAAGCTCCTCGGCATCCACATTCTCGAGAGCAAAGATATCAAAGGGCTGAATCACCGATCCATCCAAACCCGTCGTCGCCATTCCCGTCGGGTTGGCCCCATTACTGACACCGAGTTCCCCGAAGAATCCCGTGGCGACATAACCCCGGGCACACCTCGTGATTGGAATATTCGGGGAAGTCGCCACCCACTTCAGGCCTGTATCCTCCCAGGTCATTTGCTGCGTCCACCCCTTCATTGGAATCACCGTCAAACGGCAGGGTCGACGCAGATGCACCTCATTGATCCATTTGGCCAACTCACCAATGGTCAGCCCATAGACATAGGGAATGTCATACTGCCCGATGAAGGAGGGGATGACCATTTCCCCTTGGGGTCGCGGTCCCTCGACCCGGAACGTGCCGAGAGGATTGGGTCGATCCAACACCATCACCTCGATCCCCTTCTCCTGCGCCGCTTCCATGACCAATCCCAGCGTGCTGATGTAGGTGTAGGAGCGGCAACCCACGTCCTGAAGGTCGTAAACCATCACCTCAACCCCGTCCAACATCCTCTGCGTGGGCTTTCTGGTGTCGCCATACAGGGAGAACACCCGAATGCCCGTCTCCTCATCCTTGGAAATCTTGCCGTCGTTGTTGCGGTCTTCCCCGTGCTTCTCCCCTGAGACATGCTTTCCGGCACCTACCTTACCGAAAACCCCATGTTCCGGTCCGTATAAGGCCACCAGATTGGCTCCCAAGGCCTTCCGTAGCCTTTGCCAGGTTGGCACGCCTTTCCCATCCACCCCGGAAGGATTGGTCACCAAACCAACCTTCTTCCCCCTCAACTCCCGAAAGTCATGTTGACCCAAGACATCGATCCCCAAAAGGAAGGTGGGTACGTTGGTCTCTTGGCCCAAACTTGAGGCTAACAATACCCAGAAGGAGAGAATCAGTGCAAAACGAGGCATGGCGGAGGCTAACCCAAACAGGAGACTTTTGGTAGGGCTGGCTGAGGTGAAGGTGGGGATGACTGGAAAACTAAACTGCGCCGCGTCTCCGCCTCAGCGCCAGCAACGCTCCAATCCCCACCACCAAAAGGCTCGAGGAGGACGGCTCGGGTACCCCTGAAACTTCCAGGGTCCACCGGTCAAATTTGGCCGTGGCCCCCGTCTGCATGTCCGCCACCGTCAGGGTCCACAGATGGCTCGCCAAGAGGGCCCCATTGAAAGCGGTTCCTAGATCGAATGTCTGATCCAGGCTCGTGGCGCTGTTGCCAAAGGGATCGGAAGAAGTCACACCCAAACGGTCGATCACCACGGATGCGCGCTGGGATTCGGTTCCGTCTCCGTAAAGCAAATTGGCCTTGATCTGCCCCAGCCACATCGGTTGGGAAGGGATCGGACTGGAGAGAACAAGATTGACCCGAACTTGGGTGATCTGATCAAACAAAGAACCCGGATCCAGCGAGACGGAGCTGGAGTATTGGCCGGGATCAGGAATGTTCACGCCAACCAAATTCGTCCGACTGATCGTCTGGAGGAGGGACTGACTCCGACTCTCCGACGAAAGAGATGCCACCATCAGAAGCGCAACCAGAAGGGTAAAGCGATGGTTCATTTTTTATCCTTAGGGTGTGCTGGAAAAATTAGCTCGGAAAAACATGCTTCCGTTCCAGTCACTCACATGGTTTCCGCTCTCGATGATGGTGATTTGGAAGGCGCCCGTGGTGGCGTCCCCCGTGAAGTTCCCCGCCGGCTTCCAAGAGACTTCTCCGAGGTCGGCTTTGTATTCCACTGCATACGTCACCCCAGGCATGCCGGCAAAGCCGACGGTAATAGCGGTTGTGTTGGTGGCGGCATCATAGCTGGCCGTTCCCACATTGAGAATTTGTAGATTAAACCAGGTGGGTTGACTGGCGCTGACAAGCACCACTTCACCGGTGGCCGTGCGGGTGCCGTCACTGACTGTGTAGGAGAAGGAATCCACGGCACCGGATGAGGGCACGATTTGCACATAGGCTCCGCTTAGCGTGGCCGACTGCAGCGTCTTGGCGGATACCGCCGTGACGGTCAGGGTGGAAATCGGGGCCCCGTTGTTGTCCACGCTATAATCATTGGCCAAGAGCGAGGCCACCGGAATAAGGAAGGCACCATTACCGGCGGGTTTATCCAAGTTATCGGCCGTGGCAACCACCCCGGCGATTGCATAATCTTGGGCGATGGACCCGGTGTAATTCGGGTCGGTCGAAGTTGCGGTCACGGAATAGTTGCCCGGCACGACCGGGGCCGTCGCACTGGCGGGATAGGAGGTACCTGAATGCCCCACATACGAGAGGGCAAATCCAGAAACCGCTGGGACGACCGAAGGGGCACTGGCCATGAATATATTGTTCGAACGGCTGAGGATAATGTCCCCTACCCCTAACGCCTTGGGTGTGATAACAAACTCACGCGAGGCGCTACCTGAGATACCTGCCTCGGCGCTGGTTACGGTCACCCGATAATTTCCAGCTTGGGTCGGAGGCGTAGCTGAGGATGCATAGGTCGTGCCACTCCTGCCCTCATAACTGTACGTGAAACTACCGACCCCCGGGGCGGAGGCCGTATAGGTCTTGGCGTTGCCATCAAATTCAAGGGAAGCAGGCTCACCCCATGTCAGCCCCGACAAGCTGGCCGGGGTAATTGTGAAGGCACGGGTCTCAGATCCGGTGAAATTCAGATCCGAACTAGCGGCCGTCACCTGGTAACTGCCGGGTTGGATCGGGGCGATGGCTGTGGCTGCGTAGACGGTATCTCCAGTTCCGACATAACTATAGGTCAAACCCGCGACCCAGGTTGCCGTGGCGGAGAAGGTCTTGGGATAACCGTCATACACCAAGGTGGTTGGCTCCGTCCAACTTAACGCCGGCAGGGCCGTCGATGTGATGGTAAAGTCTTGGCTCGCCGAACCGGTATAGTTGGAATCCGTGCTGGTGGCGGTCACCGTGTAGTCTCCGGCATTTGTGGGGGCCGAATCCGAGGCAGCATATACTGTACTGCCACGTCCTTGGTAAGAGTAAGTGAAGCCGCTCACGCCCGAGGCGGAGGCTGAATATATCTTTGGAAGACCGTTAAACTCCAACGAGGCTGGCGCCGTCCAACTGACCGCCGGGAGCCCGGCAGACTGAATGGTGAAGCTTTGAGTTGCCGAGCCATCATAGTTTGGATCCTCGCTGAGGGCGGTCACCCGGTACGTTCCGGCTTCGCTCGGCGCATCTCCCCCGGAGGTAACCACGGTTCCTCCATGGAGTTTTTCATAGAAGAGCTTTAAGGAAGTCACGCCCGAGGCCACAGCGGAGTAGGCCTTGGCCAAACCGGAGAAAATCAGATTCCCCGGGGCTGTCCAGTTCACTCCGGGAAGCGGGGCCGGCGTGATCGCAAAGTCCAGCGAGCGCACGGAAACATAATTTGGGTCCGTGCTTGTAGCCGTCACCGTGTACAGACCCACCTGCACGGGAGCGTTGGTGCTTTCATCAAAATCGGTTGCCATGCGTCCACGATACGTGACCTGGAAAGAGGAGATGCCTGGGGCGGACGGGGTGAACACCTTCGGGTTGCCGTTAAACACCAAGCTGGTCGGTGCGGTCAGCGTGATCTCCGGTCCACTTGGGGCCACCTTAATGGTTCGTTGCCCGGTAAACGCCACCGCCTCGGTGGCGCTGGCACCATATTCCACCACATAACCAACCGTGCCGGTGCCACCATCGTTCCACTTGGCACTGTTCGCGTACATGGCAAGGAAGTCCTCGTTGCTATAGTTGTTGGGCTCACCGGCGCTCCAGTTGACATACACCCCGGCGGGCGTGGCATTGTTTGTGCGGAACACCAGACCTGCCTCCGGACCGGCGCTCCATTTCCACACCCCCTCCGTCTGTTCGTCGGTGCCTCCCAACCATGCGTGATTACTTGTGCCACCCTCCAGGAGCATTTGCTGGATAAAGTCGTTTTCCTCCGCCGAGGTAATGTTGGCCAAATATCCGCTTTCACCAAAGATTGTCTGAGCCAAGGCGTTGCTACGGGCCGCCGCAAACGCAAGTTTGTTGGTCACATTTTGGTAAAGGTGGCCGTTAAACGAAACCGCACTGCCCAAGGCAAAGGTCACCAGACGATTGTGGGCGGTGGAATTCGTGGTGATGAAAGACACCGCCCTCAAGGCGGCCTGATATTGAGCCGCCGTGCCGGCTCCACTCAGGGTTAACCAACCGCGATTGGTCTGATAAGAGGCCGAAATCGGTCCCGAGTAGTTGGTTAACACCAATCGGTCACCGACCGTAAATCCAGTGGCAATCTTGACCTGGGCAGCTGTCAGGGAATTGCTGGTGAGGTTCACGACCTCCAAGTCCGGATCCACGGGAAGCAATCCGCTTCCCAAGGCGTAATTATTGGTGGAGGGGTTCACGGTGAGGGAAAGCGGGGAGGCAATTTCGAGAGTCGTCGAAGCGGTGCCTTGGTAAAGCTCGTCCACCACGGTAGCCGTGACAAGGTAGGTGCCGATTTGGGTCGGAGCCGAGGGTGCCTCATAGTCAAACATCGCCGAGGCGGCGCCGCTAACGCTCACATAATCCTCGGTGGTGGAGGATAGAGCCGGGGAAACATAATTCTTTCCAGCACTGCCGCCGTTGGCGCCATTATCCCGGTCCAGGTTTGTTTGCAACGAACCACTCAGCCCGGCCGGAAAACCCCCTCCTCCTCCTCCTCCACCCGCTCCGTCCATGCCGCCGCGGTCAGGTCCGTTTTGGCCGGCCGTCCCA
>RGGS01000057.1 GCA_010024525.1 Verrucomicrobiota bacterium
TCGTCCACCGCCAAACAGGAGGAGGAAAAAAGGGAGCCCGGCGCAAAGACCATGCGCATTTTTGCCGAGGTCACGGGCTTCTCCAGGGAAAGTCCCAGTCGAACCGCTGTCCGGCGTTTGGGCAAACTTTCTTCCAAGGTTTCAATCTTTCCCGCGCAGGCACCGGAGGAGGCGTTGGCCGTCATCAGAACCCCGGTGCGGTCAAAACCCAGAAGGTATTCCCCTGGACCGGCGGGCTCCACGGAGTCGAGCGTCATGATTCCTTCTCCAAGGATCCCGGGAGACCGCAGGCTGAAATCGTCCACCACTTCAAGTTTCGGTTCCGGTCGACGGTAGAAGCGGAAGGCTCGGGTCAAGGAAACCAGCTTGGTTTCCGGATAGGCTCGGGAAAGGTCGAGCACATACTCATCGAAATCCTGGTTGAATTGTTTTGAAAGAACCCGGGCGGCACTGTCCCTTCCCGGCGACTGGGGCAGGCCGTCGATCAGGGGGACGGAATGTCCGTAGGATCCCAGGACCCGACTTTCGTACCTTTTGGGACCAAATGTACGGGCGGTATAGACCTCCTGCCCCACATCGGCGACGGGAGTACCCTGCCGGGTGGCGATCACAAATGTTCCCACATCGTTATGATTATGGGCCTCGTCATTGTGTCCGGCTTTCATGGCAGCCGCCCAGACGATTCTCCTCTTTTCCGGGTCGTAGGCCCGGGACACCAGCAGGCCACCAGTGGGAAATTCGTCCCGCTCGGCCAACAGGTCCTCGCCGCCCTTCCAATCCAGGGGGATCAGGGTCTGCAGCGCCATAAAATACGACAACCCCGGGCCCCAAGTAAAAGGGCCGGAGGCCCCGACCGGACCCGCGTTGGGATTTTGCAAGCGTTGGGCCAAGAGCAACTGTGTGAATAAATCCGGTTTGGTGCCGGGGATACCATCCGCAAAGGTCGGAAAGACGCCGGGTTGCAGGGTGATTTTGCGGGGATAGAGGGCGGCCAACTGGACTCCTGGAAGCTGGAACCAGTTGCGGGTGCCGCCCGTCTGGTGATACACCATCTCCGCCAACGCCACGTAGTGGCTCATCCCGTAATTCCAGTACCCCAATCCCTCGCTGCAATACCCGTCCGGCTCGAAAGCCCCCAGGTAGATACGCAGATCTTTTTCGGCGGCCAGCAGTAGTTTGGCGCGCTTTTCCTGCGAGGGTTCCAGGGCTAGCGCACACCCGAGAACTCCGGCATGGCAGACGGCATTCCAGTTGTGTGGAGAGGTCCGCCACCAACAGAGTCCGCTGGCCCCGGCGAGACTTTTTTCGTAGGGAGCCACTACCCGGCGAAGACATTCCACGGAGAGCTTTTGGTGCAGTTCCGCGTCCAGCTTGTCCCCCAGCCATGAATCCACGGTGGTCAGGCTCCACCCCATCATAGCGGCCCCCAGATCGACATCGGTTTTCTTTCCCTCAAAATTTTCTAGCTTGGGATCATGGGCCGGGAGAACCCAGGTTTTCAACGAGAGTGCGGTGGTCAGGGCTTTCTCTAAAGGGGGCAGCCACCGTCCCTGGTTTTCCAGGCATTCCGCTAGGGCCAGGGTGGTGATGCGTTCCTGTAGATCGTGAAAAGCTTCCTGATACTCCTCGCGGCTACCTTGCCGGCTGTAGGTGAGAAATAGCTCGTCGGTGAGTTGTGGAGGTTCGGAGATTTCCAGGTCTGCTGCTTTCTCCAGAAAGGCCTCCCGTTTCAGGGGGGCAGTATCCCAGATCGCTCGGTTGTTAATGGAGGGTCCCAGTCCCACAGGTTTTTCCGGAAGGGAGGGTATCAGGGCCGGAGAATGAGTATCCTCCGCGCAGTTGCCGATCGAAAAGAGCCCACAAAGGATCAGCAGGCCCGTGCCAATTCGGACGTTGGTTTCGGCCGGGGGCATTCCCTTTAAGGTGAGGGAGAAACTGGTTTTTCGCGGACCTCAACCAAAGCCAGCCAATCCAGATTGGTTCCGCCTCCGCCGAGATTTTCCAAGGTAACCTGATGGGGTCCCTTCGAAAGGTCCAGGAGGTAAGGTCGACCGGACTGCACGAGCCAGACGTTTTTCCAGTCATCCGTCTCCCGGGACCATCCGCCCGTTCCGGGCAGATCAAAACCGGAGGTGATCCCAGGTGCTGGGTGCCCGTCAATTTTTAGTCTTCGCACCCCCATACCCGGAAGGCCCCGGCAGTAGCGAATCTGCAGGGCGAAGCGGCCGTCTTTCGGGATTTGGAAGGCATATTCCAGCGCATGGCCCTCAGCATCCCATCCCATCAGGGCTTTTCCGGAAGAACCGGTCCGAGTCTCGCTCTTACTTTTCCCTCCTCGCTCCGACGAAGGGCTTTCTGCCTCTTGTTTCAGGGTAGGATTTTGCCGGGTTAACTGCGGCCATTTTTCCCAAACTTCGTCCCCCGCCACCGCCGCATCCCCCGAAGAGTTGCAGGGCCGGATGATGAAGGAGATTTTAGCCGACCGGGTGGAATCGATCAGTGAGTAGCCAAGCCGTTTGGCGTCCCGCCCTCCTGAATTGGGTTTATCCGGCAAGGTCTCGCTTTTGGTCTCCAAGGGAGGGGTATCTTTCGCAAAACGAATTTCCAAAGAGTCCCTGCCGTCCACTAACCGCCACGTGCCGTCTTTTTCCGCTTGGATTTTTCCCGTGGTGATAAAGGCGGCACCGAATTTTGCCGGTTCGGAGAATTCCGCATCATCCGTCACCTCCACGTATGGATCTTCGCCCCGCACGTAACGAAAGGTGCGGTGCAGCTTGGACAACTTCGGGCTGTCATAGCAGGAGGATAGATCCAGGGTGAGGCGGTCCTCAGCTTCGGAAAAGTCGGTGGAAACCACTCGAGCCTCCGCCGTCTTTCCGTTGATTTGCAACCTCCCATCCACGACCGGAACGGAGTGGCCGTAAGAGTTGAGGATCGTGGAGTCGTAGCGCTGTGCTCCGAAGGTTCGGGCGGTGTAAGCCTCGCCCCCGACATCGAGGAGGGGAGCTGCGGCTCCGGTGGCAATGACTAGGGTTCCAACATCGTGATGACCGTGATTTTCCCCATTGTTGCCGCCCTTGAAGGCAGCCGCCAACCGTCGGTCCCCCGTGGAAGCCGGGCGACTCACCAAGATCACGGCATCCGGAAACCAGCCTCTGAGAGCGTGGGCCGGAGACGACCCTGGAGGGGGAGGGTCGAAAATATCTAGGGCGGTGGCGTATAGGGTGCCCTTGAAGACGGAGTCGATGGGGGCCGGTTTCCAGCCGGATGAATCCACGGGGCCGAGCGAAGGATTTCCCGTTCTTTGAGCCAACTGCCGTTGGGTCCATTCATCCGGACGTGAACCAAGCCAGTTGTCCGCAAAAATAGGATAGATGTCTGGAAAAAGGTAAAGGTTTTTTGGGAAGGCCGCGATTTCAGGAACATGGGGCAAGGCATACCAATCGAGCTTGCCCCCCGTGTTGCGGTACACACTTTCCGCCAGCATGGCAAAGTGGCTGAAGCCATAGTTCCAATACCCCAACCCTTCCGAGCAATATCCGTCTTGCCGGAAGCCGTCCAAGTAGCGGCGTATCTTTCGCTCCGCCTCGGCCAAAAAGCGTGCCCGTCGTTTAGGATCCGGCTCCAGCGCCAACGCGCAACCAATCACTCCAGCGTGGCAAACTGCATTCCAATTGTTGTCCGTGGTGACCCACCATAGACCGGGGTTCCGGCCCTCAATTTTATCCAAGTAAGGTTGAAGAACGCGGCGTTGCACTTCTTCCCTGATTTTTTTGCGCAGGCTCTCCGGGAGTTTCTCCCCGAGCCAGGAATCCGCGGTGACGATGGTCCAGGCGCGCATCGCAACGCCCAGATCCACATCGACGGTTTTGCCTTGATAATTGGCGTTGCTTTTGTCGTGGGGGGGGAGGACCCAGGTGGGCTCGGCGAGCATGGCCTCCAGCTCCTTCTGTATGGCTGAAAGGAAGCGTCCCTGATTTTCCACTCCCTCCGCCAGGCAGAACTGGCTGAGTCGGGCCAAGCGTTCGCCCGCCGCCTTGTCATAGGCATCCCTTTTTCCGGATCGGCTATAATCAAGGAACTCCCTCTCGGTCAGGGGAGGGGTGGGTTCCTGTAATTTTTTTTCCGCTTTGGCCAAAACACTGGCACGGTTCACGCGGGCTTTGGCCCAAGCGACCCGGTCCGAGAGGGCGGGTCCTAAGCCGGTGGGTTCCGTAGGTAACCACCCGGCGATTTCATTGATGCGAAGCTGCAGGGAGTCTGGTGCGGGCGTCTGCGACGTCCCCCCGGTGGAAGATTCCTCCGCCCAAAGGAGGTTCGTCCTAAGACAAGTCAGCAGGACCACCAGACTCGTATGACAAAAGGGTTTCACGGTTGTGTCAGAGCGAGATCGTCAAAATCGGCCGACCAACCCGTTCCCTTGCTGTAGGTGTGTAGAAAGACCCGAATAAAGGCTCCCTCGGGCGGGGCCAGGCAATTCACGGTAAACTCCTGCCACTCTCCCAAGGTGTCGACTTGGTCCAGTAGAGCCCCTTTGACTTCGTGGGGAAATCCCTCGCCTAATTTTCCACTGATCTTTTTTTTGTCGGCATCAAAAAATTCCAGCTCGATGTACACGCGATTTTTGACCCGGACAAATCCGCGTAATTGGCATTCTTTGCCTCCTTGGATAGGCCCCAGTTCGCTGAGCGCCATGGCCTTGCCTTCCGGCGAATCGTCCTGCAATCGCAAGCCCATGGCCCCGTTTTTGGCTGCCTCCGGACTATAGGAAGCCATGCTTTTGTCCTTGAGGTCCCAGGTCTGCTTTTCGAACCCAGGATCAACCAAAAGTTGGGTCTGGCCCTGCAGATCCCCGATCCAGAGGATCGTGAGACCCGGAAGCGCCCGGAAAAAAAAACTGCTCAAAGCGGATCTGATGGGGCTTATTGCTCCACGAGGGAGAGGTCATCAATGTCACAAAGCAAACCGGTATTTCCCCCGAAACTATGAATCCAGATTCTGACAAACATGGCGTCCGCTGGGGCTTTGCCGGATAGCGTGAAGGGTTGCCATTCGCCCAGGGAATCTAGGATGCCGACCATGATATTGTCGTACTTGAATCCCTGGTTTGCGGGACCTGTCAGGCATTTTTTATCCGCGCCGTAAAACTGAAGGTACACCCCTAATCCCTGCCCCTTCATCTTTGCAAAACCATTCAATTTGTAGGTCTTTCCGGAAATACAGGGAATGTATTCACTGTAGGCAGAACTACCAGCGGTGGTGGAATCATCTTTCACCCTCAAGCCAAAGGAACCGTTCTTGGCTGCCTCGGCAGAGAATGACGACATGCCGCTGTCTTCACCGCTGATGGTCCATCCCTGTTTTTCGAAACCCGGGTCTGCCAGCAACTGGGATTCGGCATGGATTGAGGGCAAGGGGAATAGGCCCAGAATGACAACCGCGCATATGGATATTTTCATCATCTGATTATCTTCCCAAATCATCGGAGGGAAAACTGAAAAATCGGGTCCTGCCGACAGCGTTTCTCTTTCCAAGTCAAGGCGTCCGGGAAAAATGTTGGATTAGGAACCTTCGGCTAGCCTCTAAGGAGTGAAGCGGATCTCCTGGGGTTTGATCCTGTTCAATAATCCACCATTCACACCCTGAGAGGAAGGCAGCTTCGATGATCTCAGGCCAGTTCAGGTTTCCCGATCCGATTTCACGAAATTCCGTGGTTCCATCGGCCTTCACCCCGTAATCCTTCAAGTGGAGAAGGGGAAGTCGGCCCTTCATGCTTCGACACCATGCCGTGGGATCGCCCCCCCCCGCCTGGATCCAGTACGTGTCCAATTCCGCCGCCAGATGATGGGGCTTCGCTAGCTCGAAAATCATTTCGAGCACGGTGCGGTGACCATGACGGTAGAATTCGAAGGCGTGGTTGTGATAGCTCAGGGTGATCCCCGCCGACCGGAGAATCGCCCCCGCCTGATCCAGGCGTTGGGCGAGGCGGCACACTTCCCTTTCCTCGGCCATCTTCACCCCTTGGGGCGAGGGATAAGCCACGTGGTGGCAGTCTAGCTGGTGAAGACGTTCGGCCACCTCCTCGGGGTGTTCGAGGATCCGGTCGGGAGGCTCGTGCGTCGCACAACAGAGGAGGCCTTCCCCGTCCAGGATCCTTTTTAACTCCTTTTCCGGGATCGGGCCCATTCCGCTGACCTGCACGGCCGGGTAGCCGATGGCGCGGATTTTTTTTAGGGTGACGGCAATCTCGGCTGGAGTCCGGATCAGATCCCGGACGGTGTAGAGCTGGGCGGCGATCCGGTTGCGCGGGATCATCAGCGGACGGCCCTGCGGATCATCGCTTGCAGGAAGCGGTGGTAGGCCGAGGAATCCAGGGGAAGAGAAACCGGTCGACCCCGGTGGGAGGAAAGGAGGATGGCGTTGGCCAACTCTAGGGAGTTCAAGCCCTCCCGGGCAGGGGCGATGATCGGCACGCCCCGCCGGATGGCGGCCGAAAAGTTATCAAGGATACCCCGGTGTTGTCGTCCCCCATAGGGAAACGCCCGGATGATTCGGTCAGTCCGGGGTTGGGAAAAAAGAATCTGAGAGGTGTTGGAGTATCGTCGGGCGGAG
Organism: Verrucomicrobiota bacterium; assembly: GCA_010024525.1. Lineage (GTDB taxonomy): Bacteria > Verrucomicrobiota > Verrucomicrobiia > Methylacidiphilales > Verrucolacustridaceae > Verrucolacustris. The sequence continues at coordinate 6,613 of RGGS01000057.1, forward strand.
ATGCGGTTTCGCAAAAACTCCAAGTTTCGGCCCTCGAGAACCACGCGTCCCCGGTCCGCGCAGATCTCCAGCCGGTTGGTGCCGGGGGTTTCTCCGGTGGAGGCCACGAGGGTGGCCGTGGTGCCTTCTGGGTATTCAAGATAGGCGGTGACATCATCCTCCGTCTCAATCCGATGATAACGACCATACCGGCAAAACCCCAGGACGCGCCGGGGAGAGCCAAACCACCAGCAGAGAAGGTCGAGCTGATGGGGGCATTGGTTGAGCAAGACCCCGCCGCCTTCGCCGGCCCACGTGGCACGCCACCCCCCTTGGCGATAGTAAGATTCGGTCCGGAACCAGTGAGTCATGGTCCACTGGACCCGCTGGATGCGGCCGAGTTTTCCGGAATCAATCCAGCGCTTGATCTCACGATGAGCCGGGTCCGTGCGCTGGTTGAACATCAAGGCTACGATCTTTCGGCGGATCGCTGGAATTCGGAGGAGCTTTTCCGCCTCCGCTTTTTCCGAGGCCAATGGTTTTTCAATGAGCACATGCAGGCCCGCCTGGAGGGCCTCGAGGGCCACGGGCACATGCAGGCGATGAGG
>RGGS01000058.1 GCA_010024525.1 Verrucomicrobiota bacterium
ACCGGGATATGAGTGCCCGGGCCCAGCTGACCGAGGCGGAGGAGAAAGCTTCCGCTTTGGAGAGTCGGGCCAAAAAATCCGAATTGGCAACCGAGGATTTGCGGGCCCAATTGGATCAAAGCAAGGCGGAAGCGCAAAAGGCCGCGGCTTTGTCCCTGCAGCTCGAACAGGCGCGCGCCCAACTCAGTAAAACCCAAGATGTGGCGGATGCGGAAAAAAAGGCCTTAGAAAAAAAACTGGCGGATCAGCAATTGCAGTTGGAAAAGCTCAAAGCCACTGCCGGAGTCTCCGGAGAGGACGCAAAACTTGAGGAGGAATTAAAAAAGAAACTGGCGGACAAGGATGTGCTGATTTCCCGTCTGAAGGATCAACTGAAAGTTACGGTCGCGAGCGAGATTCTTTTTCCCAGTGGCTCTGCCGAACTTTCTCCGGAAGGTGTCGATGTGCTTCGTAAGGTGGCGGCGGCAATCAACAAATCGCAGGATGAAGTCCGGGTGGAGGGGCACACCGACAATGTTCCGATCGCTCCGGTATTGGCCCAGTATTATCCGACCAATTGGGAGCTTTCCACGGCCCGAGCTGCGGTGGCAGTGCGAACCTTGGAGGCCACCGGAATGGTGCCGGCTTCACGTCTTTCTGCCGTGGGTTACGGGGATAGCCGACCTTTGGCCCCGAATGACAATTCCGAGGGCCAGGCGAAGAATCGACGGGTGGAGATTGTTTTTACCCCTGTCAGGTCGGTCAAATAGCCGGACTGGCTCAAGCCAAGATCGCAGTTCCGGATGGGGACTACGGCGAATCAGGCAATTGGAGGAATTGCTCCCGGGGTGATTCCGGAATCATCGGCGGTTTCCACCGTGAGGGGACCATCGTACCAGGTCACACTGATGACCTCTTTTTCCGCACGGTGGGGTCCATGAACCGTGTTTTTGGGCGCATGAAAAAACGATCCCGGGCCATATTCCACGTTTCCCTCGATCCATTTCCCCTTGAGAACCACCACGGACTCGGCGGTTTGAGGGTGCCGATGGGCGGGAATCTTGGTGCCGGGCGCAAAACGACGTAAAAGAAATCTGGCCCCGGTGGCGGGGTCATGGGAAAGGGGAGCGAACTCAACCCCGGGGTAAGGACCGGGCTCCCAACTCGTGGTGTTCGGCAGGCGGATCAAAGGGAACATGCGCCTAGAGTGAGGCAGGAGAATGGTTCTGACAATCCTAACGGATGTGAGTAGGATAAATGCATGGTTCCAACCCATGAAGAGGCCGACTATGGGAAGCTGTTCCGTCTGGCTGGGGAAATCGGCCGGGAATCAGATTTAAAAGGGCTCTTGATAAAGATTTTGGAGAAGAGCCGGCCATGGATCCGGGCCGAAGCCTGTTCCATCTTTTTGCCTGACCCCAGCACCGGGGAACTGGTCATTCACTCCGCGCGAGGGGAGAGTGCGCCTAACTTGGGAAAACTCCGAGTCCCCAAGGGAAAGGGGATCGTGGGATCGGCCATCGAGGCCCGGAAGCTGATTCGAGTGGATCGGCCGGACGAGGATCCACGCTTTTACCGGGAGGCGGATGAGAAAACGGGCTGGAAAACCAAGGCCCTGTTGGCAGCGCCTTTGCTGGATGGAGAGGAGTGTCTGGGGGCGATCGAGTTTCTCAATCCGGTGGGGCGGCCAGCTTTTACCGAGGGGGATGAGCATATGGTGGAGTATTTCGCGGGATTGGTGGCTGCTGCCTTGGTCCGTATCCGGGCCCATGATGCGGCACTGGAGAGAGCCCAGGTGCAGAGGGATCTGGATCTGGCCCGGGAATTGCAGGGCGGACTTCTGCCCAAAATCTTTCCCACCCGGCAAGAGTCCCCCGGGATTGAGATTTTTGCGCGATTGGATCCGGCGAAAGAGGTAAGTGGGGATCTTTACGACTTTTTCTTTGTGGAGCCAGGAAAGCTATGTTTCGTCGTGGGGGATGTTTCCGGGAAAGGAATTGCAGCCGGTATTTTTATGGCGGTGACGCGGACCTTGATCCGGGCCACGGCAATTCCGGGAAGAACCCCGTTGGAAATTCTGACCCGAGTCAACGCCCAGCTGGCAAAAGAAAACCAAGCCAACCTCTTTGTGACCATGATCCTGGGGGTGGTGGACACAAAGAGCGGACGGATTGTTTATGGTCAGGGTGGGCACAATCCACCGGTCCTGCTGGCAGCGGATGGGAGGCCGGCATATGAACCGCCCGGCGGGATGCCCTTGGGAGTTTTCGAGGATGCCAAATTTGGCGAGAGGGAACTCCAACTCAAGGAGGGAGAAACTCTTTTGGTTTATACGGACGGGGTGACCGAGGCGATGAACCAGGCGCGGGATCTTTTCGGGGAGGAGCGTTTGCTGGAGGCCATAGCACAGCGTGCCTCCCTGAACGCCGAAAAGCTGACCGAGTGCGTGGTGGAGAAAGTCGAGGACTTTGTGCGGGAGGCAGAGCGCTCCGATGATATTACCCTCCTGGCGATCAAGCGGCTTGTGGGGTGAGTCCGGATCTCAAAAAGGAGATTTGGCAGGAGATGCGATCCTTGGGGGATCGCCTGAAAGAAATTTTGGAGCCCGACCCGCGCCATCCAAGAGGCCGCAATCCCTACGCCCATGTGGCCGGCTGTGTCAGGGATCATTTTGGCTGCAGCTACGCGGATTTGCCGGATGACAAGGCCGGCGAACTAAGAGAGTTTTTGCAGGATTTGGAGCAAGAGGAGAGGGGTAACCACAGGGCCTAGCTCCACGGAGCAGGGATTTAATCCAGCAAATGGGCCTGGCGAAGGGGCTCGAGATCGGGATCCTCGTGGGCAAGTTTTTCCAAGCCGTGATCGAGTGCAATGGCATGGCGGACGTAGCTTTGGGCGGAGGACAGATCTCCCCTCTGGGCGGCGTAGCACCCGAGGTTGAATTGAATCAAGGGATCCTTGGGGTGAAGGCTGGCAGCGTCGGTAAGGATTTTGGAAGCGGTTTCGATTGAATCGCTGCGGCGCTTGGCAAAAGCCCAAGCGATGAACCAGCGGGGTTCGTCCGGATGGGCGGAGGCTAGGCGGGCGGCGAGACCGGCGGCTTCCTGCCAGCGGGAGGCCCGTTCCAGAAGGCGGAGTTTGAATTCCTGGACCCCGGGGTCGGAGGACATGGCGGGAGAAAGGGTTTCCAGTTCTTCCAAGGCATCCGAAAACATCCCCAAGTTGGCGTAGCCCACGGCGCATTCAGCATGCCGGAAATCTTCTCTTAATTTAGGAAATCCGCTCACACTTTATAATATCACAAAAAGCGTGAAAATTAAAGGGGCGGGATTCAGCCTGCGTATAAACTATTCATCTACAATGCTTTAAAGACGAATAAAAGGTGATCTTATATCGATCCAGCCGACCAAAATAGCGTGGGGAAGGGTTAACACTGCCAAAAGAATCAGGTAGGTACCGACCCATTGCTCCAAAATTATCGGATGAAGTCCGAGAAAAAAGGGAAGGGTGGGTATGAGGGCCAGGGTAGCGATGGTCAGGGGTACGGCAAAAAGAAGGAGCCTGCCAAAGGAGTGCAGCCAGACCCTGATATCAGATGAGGGGATCAATTGGTCGCGAATTTCCGTTAATCGGAGCAGGTGACGCCATGCATGGAAGCCCACAAAGTAGGTGCCTACGCCCACCAGGGGCGGGGTAAGAGCCAAGAGCAGGAAAAGGAGGCCGGTTTCCACCCATTCCGCTTTTCCCGGGCGTGAGGCTAGGGTGAGAAGGAGTGGAAAAATAAGAAGACCCCGGAACCATAACGGGGAGGGTGAAGGGCCGGCATCTGGTGCCATGAGAAGCACCACTCTCCAGGCTTCTTGGGTGTGGAAGGCGAACGGACCTAACATGACCCCAAGGCCCCGGCCGAGACCAAAGCAAACCCAGCGAAGGCCAGGTCGAAAAAGCAGGGATGCGTCAGCCGTGCCCCAATGCCAAGCGGTCAAAAGGAGAAAAAAGAATGTGGCGGTGTCTGGAGCTGCCCGCCAAACGAGCAAATAAAGAAAAGCGACCGCAAGGTAGAGTGCAAAAAAAATCGCAAGGAAAGAGATGCGGGAGGGGTGGCGCGTAATCCAACCGGGAACCCAGGGGTCGCAGGCTCCGTGCGGGACGCCGAGAATTACCGCCGAGGAAAGAAAGAAGAGCGGCGCCAAGCCAAACGATTCCCCGGGAAACAAAAAACCCAAAAGTCCCAAGCAGAGAGCAAACCCCCAGGGGATGGTCCGGCGGAGTAGGACGGGCATCGGGAGAGCTTAGGCTCTCCTTCGTGTGGGTAAAGCCGACCAAAAAAACCGGGGGACCCCCGCGAAGGGATCCCCCGGAACGGCACAGGGTAAACCGTGCCCAAAGCTTAATGTCCGATTATTTCCCGCGTTTGGCGAGATTCCAGACGATCAGCCCGAAGCCGATCTTATTGACGGCGTCACCGATGTTGTAGATGACGTTCATCTTGGAGGCCAACTCGACCGAGTTGCTCAGGACGTTGCCCGGCAGGGTCATGTAGCCGATCGGATAGATGGCCCAACCGATGAGCACGAAACCCCGGAGAAGGTTGAAAGCCCTGCGGACGTTGGCATCGCTGCTGCCGTCGGCCAGCTGTTTGGCTTCCCCGAAGAAGATCTCATAGACGATCCCAGCCCAGCCGATGGTGGAGATTACACCCCAGCCAAAGTTCTCGAATCCGCGGATGGGGTGGCCCACCTTGGCGGAGACTTCGCCGATGTAACCGGCCACGAGCATGAGAACCGCATAGCCCACCAAGCGCCACAGCATGTTGATGCTGGCTCCGGCGGCTTTCAGAAGGAGGTAGAACTCCACGCACATAAGCGGCACCGTGAGGAGCCAGTCGATGTAACGGAATTCCGTGGGGGACGCCAAGGCGGCATTCGTGCCGTTGAACGTCGAGCACCAGTATTCCCTCATGTAGAGGTAGTGGGCGGCCGCGATGGTGGTGATCAGTCCACTGATCAACAACGAGGTCTTCCATTTGTCCGAGACGACTTGGCGCTCGAAGTAAAAGAAGACCGAGGCGGCAAACATGGCCATGGTCCCGATGAAGAAGGTGAACCCGACAAGGTCACCCGATTTCATTGCTGCAGCTGCTAACATAGTATTTCTCCTTCTGCCCCTATTGGGGCGTTTGCTTGTGTTTAGATATTTGAAGGTGTTGCGGATGATCGCAAGGCCAAATTAACCCCCTCTGTGAAAAGATTTTACAATTTATTCAGTAAGAAAGCCCGCGTTTCTTGGCCCTTTTCCACTCTTGATCGAGTTGCCGCGGGGTTAGGTCGGTGGTTTTCAGTCCTTTTTTGGCGACTTCCTTTTCAACGGAGCGGACGCGTTGGGCAAACCGCTCGGCTGCATCCCGACAGGCGCTCTCGGCATCGACTTTCCGGTGGCGGGCGAGATTCACCAGGGTGAAAAGGAGATCCCCCAGTTCCCGGGAGAAGGCGGGACCGCGTCCCCGGGTTCGGCTGAGTTCCCTTATTTCCTCGCGAATCTTGGCTGGAATGCCCTGGGAGGGATTGGGCCAATCGAACCCAACCCGGGCGGCGCGTTTTTGCAGGTTTTGAGCCCGTAGCAAGGCGGGCAAATGGCGGGGAACGCCGTCCAGGGAACTGCGACGGGTCGGTTTTTCCTCCAGTTTGAGCTGATGCCATCGTTTGAGGACTTGGGATGAGCTGGTGATCCGCTCCTTCCCGAACACATGGGGGTGGCGGCGCACCAGTTTTTCCGCAAGTTCCCGGGCCACGGCTTTGAGATCAAAAGCTTTCCGCTCTTGAGCCAACTGGGCATGAAAAATAATATGGAGGAGGACATCGCCCAGTTCCTCGCGAAGGGCATGGTCATCCCCTTGGTCAATGGCCTCAAGGAGTTCGTAGACCTCTTCCAAAATCATGGGTCGGAGGGTGTGGTGGTTTTGTTTGCGGTCCCAAGGGCAACCTTTCGGGCCGCGCAGCCGGGCCATGATGCGGGTCAGGGAGGAAATCTCTCTCATTCCATGGAGTTACGGGCTGGGGGCGCATCCGTCGAGTCGGAGCGTGACGAAACGTGAATCTGGCGTAGCATCGAGATTCTGTGAGTAAGTTCATTTCCCCATGGGCGTCTTGGCCCAAATTGATTGAGGAGCACCGGAAGGCGGCCCCCGAGGCCTACGGAACGGAGGGCAATCTTCTCAATTTGATTGGTGGGGCATGGGGACAACCCGGCCACGGAAAGTTATTCCTTTCGCCAGTTGATGCCACTCCTCTGGGCCGATACCCAATGATTCGGTTGGAAGCGGCGCGAGCCGCGGTGCTGGCGGCTGAATCGGAGTTCCATGCTTGGTCGAAAACGGATCTGGATGAGCGAAAGAGAAAGGTTTCCGAAACGCTGGATGACCTAGAAAAGCATGCCGATCTCCTGGCCAAAACCTTGATTTGGGAGATCGGCAAGCCCTACGCCCAGACGAAGGTCAGCGTGGAGCGGTGTATTTCGGGTGTCCGTTGGTATGTCGGCCAGATTGAAAAGATGATGGAGGGGAGAAAACCCCTTGGATTGATTTCCAATATTGCCTCCTGGAACTATCCCATGTCCGTTCTGGTCCATGCCGTTTTGGTGCAATGTTTGGCGGGCAACTCGGTCATCGCCAAGACCCCGACGGACGGGGGAATTCATGCGGTGACCCTCTCGTTGGCTTTGGCCCGTCGGCGCGGATTGCCGGTGAGCCTGGTCAGCGGTTCGGGGGGGGAGTTAAGCGAGGCTCTGGTTAGAAACGATGCTATTTCCTGTCTGGCCTTTGTTGGGGGCAAAAACAACGGGCGGGAGATCGCCGCCGCCTTTTACGACCGGTCCAAGCGCTACATGTTGGAGATGGACGGGGTGAATTGTTACGGGATCTGGGAGTATTCTGACTGGAAGAGTCTGGCGGCGCAGATTAAAAAGGGATTTGAATTCGGCAAGCAAAGGTGCACGGCCTATCCGCGTTACGTCGTGCAGAGGTCCCTCTTTCCCAAGTTTCTGGAGATGTATCTGGGTGTGGTCCAAGGGTTAAAATGTGGCCACCCCCTTCTCGTGGACAAGGCGGAGGATCCCTTGCCGGCGCTGGATTACGGCCCCTTGATCAACAGTAAAAAAGTGGAGGAGTTGCGGGTACAAGCGGGGGAGGCGGTG
>RGGS01000059.1 GCA_010024525.1 Verrucomicrobiota bacterium
AGGAAATTTGAACCGCGTAGAGACGGGAGGTGGCCCTCCGTCGCTCCGAACCTCGTGGACTCGGGCGGAGCTATGGAGGGGGCAAGATGAAGATGAAGAGAGGCTGAAGGTTGTGGCCTACAGGCTAGGCGGGGGCCGACGTCCCGGCGGGCCGGGTGAGAAATTTAGGTAGGGCGGCCTCGATGAGGTCGCCTAGCAGGGGTTTTCAAGAAACGGCGTTGGAAATTTGGGTACGGACGGCTTTGGCCCCCTAAAACCAGCCCCGGCCCATTCTTGCCACTGCCTCCGGCAAGATAAGCATGCGCTTCGCGCGGGAATTACGAGCCGTCCTATGACGCGTGGGGACACGCGTCCGTAACAATGGCTGGAGTTTCAGGGTTGAGTTAGGCGCGATGCGTCGAGCGTGCCCCACCTTTAGAGGGAGTTTCAGTCCGAGTGACAGGTTTTGGGGCGTCCTTGACAAATTAATAGTAAAACATAGTATTACAGAATGATCAAGACCATCACAAAAATTGGAAATTCGCAGGGGATTATTTTTGATTCGGCGATAATGGATTTGGCGCATCTGAAGGTAGGGGACAAGTTGCAAGTCACGGTTCATCAAGGCGGCTCGGTGGTTTTGACCCCGCAAAAGCCGGTGATCACGCCCGAGATGGCTCGGGAGACGATGAAGGAAATTATGAAAGATTATAGAGAGGTGTTCCGTCGGCTTTCTTGAAAAAAGATTTCATCCATCCAACCGTTGCCACGGTCAAAGCGCTTCACGAACAGGTTTTGCGGGTTCACGGCGGGTCGGCCGGAATCCGGGATGAAAATCTGTTGGAATCAGCGGTGGCGGCGCCCCAAGCCACGATGATGGGAACGCCGATGATCGAGGATCCGATCGAAATGGCCGCGGCTTATCTCTTTTATCTCTGCCGGAATCATCCGTTTGTGGATGGGAACAAGCGCGCCGGTTTGGCGACCTGTCTGGTTTTTCTCTCGCAAAACAAGCTGCTTCCGAAACAAAAAATCGACGATGACGCGTTGGAAGCGTTTGTCCTCGACGTGGCGGCGAGCCGGATCGATCGGGATGAGACGACGAGGCGGCTGAGGGCGCTGGTCGATTAAGATTAAGATTAGCCCTCCGTCGCTCCGAACCTCGCAGACTCGGGCGGAGCTATGGCCCCCTCAGACCTGCCCCCGCCCATTCTATTTAGTCGCTCCGCGACGGGTGGGCTTTTCGCTATCGCGAGGGAATTGGAGGGTTCAAGGTGGAAAGTTCTATAGGGCCCCGCTCCGTTGGGGTCGTGGACGCGGCGGAGCGCGTCCCTACAGAGGCTTGGGCGTTGGATTTTGAATTTTCTGTAGGGCCGCGTTCCATCGCGGCCGGGTAGGAAATTTGAACCGCGTAGAGACGGGAGGGTTCAAGGTGGTAGGGAGAGGATTAAGATAAAGATGAGGATTAGGTAGGGCGGCCTCGATGAGGCCGCCTGGATGAACATTGATATTTAAAAGTTTGAGCGAGGCGCGATGCATCGATCGCGCCCCACCTAGAGATGGAATTTCTCAACGGGGAACGTGATCCCTTGAGGACAATGTCCCCTACCTAGTTGGAAGTTTACGTAGGGCCCGAAGGCCCGGTCAGCCGATGGTGAAGTTTAAGAATAATCTGTCCATGTTGGGCGATTGCGTTGACGGAGTGGGCAGGAGGGTTAGGTTTAGATTATGAATCCGGCGATGGAGCCTTTGCATCCGATTCAGCGGGCAGCGCTGCAACGGATGAGTCCGGCAGAGAAATGGAACATCTCCTTGGGGTTGTTGGAGACGGCGACGCAGTCGCGGCTGGTGGCCCTGCGGCTTGCTCACCCCGACTGGGCGGAAGACCGTCTGCAAGCCGAACTGGCGATGGAACGCCGACGTGGCGAGCCCTGATCTGCTGCACCTTTTCGTCCGGCCCATTCATGATGCCGGGTGGCCTTATCTGGTGGTGGGCTCGGTGGGATCCACCTTTTACGGGGAGCCGCGTTTGACCATGGATGTGGATCTGGCGGTGGCATTTTCCGGGGCACATTTGGAGAAACTGGGTCAACTTTTTCCGGAAGCGGAATTTTACGTTCCACCCAAGGAAACCTTGAGGGAGGAGGCGGAGCGGCCCGGCGGTCACTGGAACATCATCCATGCCATGACCGGCCTGAAGGCCGATTTTTACCCAAGCGGGAATGATGCATTTTTTCGCTGGGCCTGGGACCACCGCCAGGCGGCCCGGCTGGAGCATGGGGAAGTTCTTTATGCCCCGGCCGAATATATTCTCGCATGGAAGGTGAAATGGTTCACCCAGGGGGGAGGCGAGAAGCATGTGCGGGATATCCGGAGGATGATGGAACTATCGCCTCAGGCCGTGGACCGCGAAGTCCTCCAGCGGGAGCTGGGGAGGCAGGGGCTTTGGACTGCGTTTGAAGAGATGTTTAAAAAATAAGTCGCGGTAATTTTTAGTGGAAGGGAGAGGATTGAGATGAAGATTAAGATGAGGATAAGGATGGGAGGGGGTCGGAGCTGAAAGTTTGAAAGTGGAGTAGAGCGGGGTTGATCCCTGCCGGAGGTGAAGGTCTTGGCTCATCGATTCGCGACCGATCAGGCCACCCCATGGGTGGTGGCGCATTGGCAATAGCGAATCGCGTAAAAAAGGGGATAGAGGTTGAGGAGGAATTTACTAATGCCTGTTGGGTAGAGACTTAAAAATACTAGTTTCTTTTGTGACATTTTCAATTGTCACATTTTTGTAACTTGAAGTATTGCGGGTGAGGATGTTTGTTTAGTGTGATGTCTAGTAGTAAGGCGCGAAGCGTAAGTGCTGCGTTGGCGTTGTGCGCCACGCTGGTGCTGTCCGTGGCGACGGGGTGGGGGCAGCAGTCCATCACGACAGCGGGCGCTGCTGTAACGCAAGACTTTAATGGCATAGGAACAACCTCCACTGCGAGCCTTCCTACTGGGTTTAAAATGGGAACGGATTGGAGCACCGGAGCTACAGCCACTACGCAGGCAGCCGGTACATCTGGAACAGGTGTGTTAATTGGCACCTCAGGTGGAGGGTTTTATAATTTTGCGAATGGGGTGACCGGGAGCTCGACCGATCGGGCAATTGGATTTTTAACTTCAAGCAGTTACACGTCGCCTCGAAGCATAATTTACGCTTTCGTTAATAATACTGGGGGAACTGTTAGCTCGATTTCAGTTTCGTGGAATTATGAAAAATACAGAAGTGGAACATCGTCACTTAATTACACTTTCTTTCATGGCAGCACCGCCACTGCATCGACTGCCGCCACAAATGGCGATCAAGCATACAGCGCCGACGCCAACAACACCACGGTTTTAAACCCACCCGGATCTGTCGCGAAATCTGTGACCATTTCCGGTCTTAGCATCGCCAACGGTTCAACATATTATTTACGATGGACATATACTGGCTCAGCTAGCACCAGCGCCCAAGGCGTCGGCATTGATGATTTCTCAATCAATTTGACATCTGCTGGCGCAGCAGCTCCACCCGCTCTTACTGCTGCTGGCAATGCAACGGTTGATGCCGCGTTCGACGTGACTTTCGTGGATGACTCTGCGTGGCGGGCTGCGATCACCAGCATTACCGTGGGTGGTTCAACTTTGGCTTCGAGTGCCTATTCAGTTTCTTCCGGCAAAATTACTTTTACCCCCTCTGCATCGACGCTTTTACAATCCTCAGGAAGCAAAAGCATCGCCGTTATTGCCACCGGCTATAGCAACGCCACGGTCACTCAAACCATCGGCGTGGGTGCGGCGAACAAACTCGCCGTGACGACCCAACCCGCCGCCCCGGCCAGCAATGGCGCCGTGCTGGCCACGCAGCCGGCGGTCACGGTTCAGGATCAATACGGCAACACGGTGACAGGAAGTTCAGCGGCAGTCGCCGCCGCGGTTGGCTCTGGCACTTGGACCCTTGGCGGGACGACCACGATCAATGCGTCCTCTGGTGTGGCGACCTTTTCTGGGTTGACCGCCACCAGCGCCGCCGCGGTGACCGGGGCGACGATCACTTTCAGTTCAGCAGGCCTGACTGGGACAACGTCCTCGACCTTTAACATTCCAACTCCACCTCCAAGCAACGATCTCTCCTCAAGCCCCACTTCCATTACCGTAAATGGATCATCGGCAAGCGGGACAACCATATCCGCCACGTACACCTCGATAACTTCGGATGCCAATAGCAAAGCGGATGTGTGGTTCAGCTTTACGGCGCCGGCCACCGGAACCGTGACTCTAACCTCAACCTCAGCAAGTTCCCAAGATCTGGATATCGAAGCATGGGCCGGGCCGAGTGCTCCGACTTCAACGACAGGTCAGTTGATTGCCGATGGTAACGGAACCGGCAACACCACTGAAGTGGCAACCCTTTCCGTGAACCGGTCAACTGTCTATTTTGTGCGAGTCCTTCAGTGGGGTGGAACATCGGGAACATTTACCATCTCGGCAACGGGTCCTGTCGGTGAACCTTCCATCACTTCCATCACGTCCGGCAACGGGTTGCTGAATGTCAACTTCACACCGCCAAGCGTGGGGGCTTCAACCATCTCGAACTACAAATTCTCGATTAATGGTGGAACCAGCTTTACCACCCGGTCCCCCGCGTCGACAAGCAGCCCTCTTTTAATCACCGGTTTGGCCAATGGAACCTCCTACAATGTGCAGATTCTTGCCGTAAACTCTGCAGGCGATGGGGCACCGACTGCCAGCACCGCGGCCGTGCCTTATACTGTGCCTGGCGCTCCCACCATCACCGGCATCACTCCCGGCAACGGCATCCTGTCTGTGGCTTTCTCCGCACCTTCCTCCAACGGGGGATCACTAATCACCGATTATAAATATTCCACGGATGGTGGCTCCACCTTTACCTCGGTTGGGGCGACCACCAGCCCTATCTCGATCAGCGGGCTGAGTAATGGAACCGCCTACAACGTACAGATCCGTGCAGTCAACGCTGCTGGGGATGGTACGGCTACGGCGAGCACGTCAGCCACGCCCAGAACGACACCCGGCGCTCCCACGATCACAACAATCACTCCAGGCAACGGACAGTTGAGCGTGGCCTTTAGCCCTCCTTCTTCGGACGGTGGAAACGCTGTAAGCAACTATGATTATTCGATTGATGGGGGCAGAAGTTGGACGGCCCGGTCCCCCGCAAATACTGCAAGCCCCTTGGTCCTCAGCAGTCTGGCCAATGGAACAACCTATGATGTTCAAATTCGCGCCGTGAACGCGGCGGGCAGCGGAACTGCCACCAGTACGACCCAAGGAACACCGGTGGCTCCGCCGGATCCAACCATCACCGTTTCGAAAGCCAGCTTGGCCGCGAAAACCACCACGTACGGAACTCCCTCCTCCGCGGAAACTTTCACGGTTTCGGGTACCACATTGGGAAGTGGGAATCTGACCGTAAGTGCTCCGACCGGGTTCGAGGTTTCCACGGATGGGACGACGTATTTCTCCTCTGTGAACCTTACCATCAACAGCGGCATTGTGAACGAAACGACGATTTACGCCCGGCTGGCGGCCACGGCGGCGGTGACGGGCAGCTATAATTCGCAAAACATCTCCATCTCGGGCGGAGGGGCCACCACTAGGAACGTGGCCACCGCATCCGCGGGAAACAGCGTGACCGCCAAGACCCTGTCCATCACCGGGCTTATCTCGAGCACTGCCAGTAAGACTTACGATGGCACCACGACCGCCAATGTGACGGGAACGGCGGTCTATACCGGTTTGGCCAACGGGGAAACTTTCAGTGTTTTGGCTAGCGTGACTTGGTCCTTCCCCGATAAAAATGCCGGAAACGGCAAGGTGCTCACCCGTAGCGCCGACTACACAGCCCCCAACGGAAATTACAGCTTGCCGACGCAACCCTCACTTTCGGCCGACATTGCGAAAAAGAATCTGACGGGAACGTTCACGGCGCAAAGTAAAGGCTACGATGGCAACACAACTGCGACTGTCATAAGCCGGAGCGTGAGCAGTCAAATTGCCGGTGACGATGTTAACCACAGCAACGGCACGGCGACGTTTGATACTGCCGAGCTGGGCACTGGAAAGACCGTGACCCTGTCAGGGGCAACTTTGACTGGGGTGGATGCTGGTAACTACACGCTTACTTCAGTTTCCACTACCACAGCGGACATCACTAAGGGAACCGCTCTCATTTCCTTTGCTCCGTTACCGACAGGAAAAAAGGTAGGGGATGGGGCGTTTTCAGCAGGGGCGACGACTACCTTGGGGAGTATCAGCTACTCAAGTTCCAACCCAGCGGTGGCTACAGTGGATGGAAGCGGAAACATCACACCCATGGCTCCCGGAGTTACAAGCATTACTGCCACAGTGAATGAAACTAATAGCTATGCGGGTGCGACTGTCTCCCGAGAACTTACAATAGGGGCGCAAAATATTACGAACACCCTTCTCAGTGAGAATTTTTCAAGCCTCACTGCTGGTGGCAATAGTGCCACTACTGGAACTGGATCACCGGATACCGTGGAAGTTACCAGTGGCCTAACGAGCAATTTTCCCACCTCTGTCAAAGCTTACTCAGCTGGAGGTGCGGTTAAGCTTGGAACTGCATCCTTGGTTGGCTCCATTACGAGCAAGACTTTGGATTTAAGTGCAAACGGAGGTGTTTATACCATTTCCTTTGACGTTAAGGGGTGGACGACCGTTGAGGGAAATATTGTTGTCACGCCCTCCAGTGGCAGTCCGCAGACGGTGACATACACCGCCACTGTCTCCGGGTCTTTTGAACGCAAGACGATTTCTTTTTCGGGCGGGACAGCAACCACAACTTTAACTATAGCCACCTCGGCAAAACGCGCCTTCCTGGATAACATAGAAGTGACCTCACTGGTGCCAGGTGCGCCCGCAATAACTAAGATTGGCTCTTTTGGTGCTGTAAATGCAGTGTATGGTACGCCATCGGCGGCATCGGCAACCACGGCGACGGTGACTGGCGGAAGCTTGACGGCAAATATCACGGCAGAAGCACCTTCGGGATTTCAGGTTTCCACCGACGGATCCACTTGGGGATCCACCGCAACCTTCACCCAGACAGACGGTTTTGCCAATGGCACTCTGTACCTTCGTTTGGCAGCGAATGCGCCGGCGGGT
>RGGS01000060.1 GCA_010024525.1 Verrucomicrobiota bacterium
GCTCCGTCCTCGAACCCCCATAAGCCCGGTAACTGGATTGGTAACGGGTCTCGGATTCCACCGGCAAGCGGAGGGATTCGGCCCACGATTTGGCGGAGGTATTCCCCCATCCTGCGGGAGGCAAAAGGGGGAGGCCGAAATCCGGTTTTCCCGCCTCATCCGCGCCGAAAAGCAATCGAGGGAGGAGGAGGGTAAGGATCAAAAGGCCCGATCCGGACGATAACCTCCCGTGGGTCATCCGGGGAGCCTAAGGAGGTTGGTGGAGATCGGCGAGAACGTAGTCGGGACAAGGTTTGTCTGGGGGGTTCTTTCAGGGCAGTCTCTCCGGATGGATTCTTTGCAGAAAAAGTTTCTCCAATTGAAGGGGGAGAAAAAGGCCGTGGTCTTGGCCCATAATTATCAGCGGCGCGAAATTCAGGAGGTGGCGGACTATGTGGGGGACTCCCTGGGGTTGAGTTACGCGGCCCAAAAAGCCGGGGGGGAGGTGATCCTGTTTTGCGGGGTTCATTTCATGGCCGAGACGGCCAAAATTGTGAACCCCGAAAAAAAAGTGCTGATGCCGGATCTGCACGCGGGCTGCTCGCTGGCCGATTCCTGCCCGGCCGACAAGTTGCGGGCCTATTTGGAACAGAATCCCGGCCTCTATGTGGTCTCCTATGTCAACTGCACGGCGGCGGTGAAGGCGTTGAGCGATGTGATCTGCACTTCCGGGAACGCCGAGAGAATCGTGCAGAGGGTGCCGGCGGATCGTGAAATTCTTTTTCTCCCGGACCGCAATCTGGGGGATTGGGTGATGCAGAAAACCGGGAGGAAGATGAGGCTTTGGGACGGGGATTGTTACGTGCACATGGAATTTACGGCGACGTCGATCGACCGAATCCGGAAAGAGCACCCTGAGGCTCCGGTGGTGGCCCATCCGGAATGCACCCGCGCGGTGCGGGCGTTGGCCGATGAGGTCTGTTCCACGGAGAAGATGGTGGGATATTGCCAAAGTTCGCCCGCCAAGGAGTTTATCGTGGTCACGGAAGAGGGGATGTTGCACCGGCTTCGAAGGGAGATGCCGGACAAGGTTTTTATCGCAGGTCCGACGGATCATTGTGCCTGTTCGGAGTGCCGATACATGAAAATGAACACCTTGGAGAAAGCGGTCTTGGCCCTAGAAAATCTAAGTCCTGAGGTCGATCTTAGTGCGCAAATTATCGACCGGGCCAAAACCCCAATTCTAAGGATGCTAGACTGGAGTCGCAACTAGTTGTTCATTATATATATAGGCGTACAAATCACATGGTGTTCGGGCGGAGCGATTTTTGCTGGGCAAATAGGATACGGACGCTAGCACTTTTTACGTAATCTCATGAAAATAAACGCTTCATGGAGAGGGTTTTTCTGTGTCCTGATGGCCTTGGGGGGGGTGCTTTTTGCCCAAACCAAGGAGTCACCCGAATCGGTTGAACCCCCCTTGCAGATCAACTCGGACGGTGCCAACCGCTATGAGGGGGGGATCTATTATGCCGAGGACAATGTGGTGGTCACTTATGGGGGGGATGTCCTGATGGCGGATCAAGTCCACTTTAACCCCAGCACCAAAGAGGCCACCGCGAAGGGAAATGTGCGTCTTTACATGATGGACCAGATCTATCGCGGGGATCTTTTGACCTACAATTTCCGGACCAAGAAGATTCTCTCCGAGCACTTCCGGTTCCTCGACGGCAAGATCATGGTGGAAGGGGAGTCCATGAATACCCCGGAACTGGGGCATTACGATATCGGGAATGGCACGTACTCGACCGACAACCGGGAAACGCCGGGATGGAAAGTAAAGGCCTCCTCCGTCAGTTTGTATCCCGACGACAAAACCATCGTCGAAAACTCCGTCGGCTATTTCGGGGATGTGCCATTTTTCTATTTCCCCTACCTGGTCCAATATCAACGGGACGTCGATGGCAGCGTGAGTATTTCGCCCGGATCCGTCACCCGGTTGGGCATCTATGCCTTGGGTGCTTACCGGTTTGCCATCACCGACAAGTTGAAGGGGGAAATCGATTTGGATTATTACAGCCGTCGTGGATGGGCGGGGGGGGCGCAGGCCTCGTATGTCACGCCCAACAAAAATAATCCCGAACATCCCCTGACCGAGGTGAAGCTGCGCGGGTGGTACATCAACGACCGGGGATATCAGATTTATGAGGGGGATACCGAGCGTCCCGCGGCCGCCGCGCCTCCCCGAGGGCGCTATTGGTTTCCGTACAGTCATAACACCACCATTATGAAAGGTGGGAACAAGGTGGATGCGGACCGGGCTCCGGCTTTCGATGCGCCTTCGCTATCTTCCCGATCCCGGATCAACGTTCTGAGCGATGCCTATGTGACACAGGACTTTTTTGCCAGTGATTACATCCGGGATCAGCAACCCAACACCTATTTGGATGCGATGTATCAGGACCCCAACTTCACGGTGACCGCCAACGCCCGGACTCAGATCAACAATCTCTTTCAGACGCAGCAACAAAAACCCTCGGCCAAAATCGAATTCAAGCGTCAGAGCATTCCCGGAACTTACGACCCCCAGGAGCTTCTCAAGGATCCCGACGCCAATCCCGGGTTGGCCTATGAGGGGGAGTCGAGCGTCAGCTACCTAGGGACGCAATGGAATCAGGTCTCCACCAACAACGCCGGCTACACTGCCATCCGCTATGACAGCTATCACCAGTTCCTCTACCCACGGCAGTATTTCGGCTGGTTGAATTTCACCCCAAAAGCCGGTATCCGGGGAACGGTTTATACCCGGGATAATTTGGCCCCCAATTCCGCGGGGCTGTTGAACAATCAGCAAAACTCCACGCAAACGGTCCAGGTTTCCTCCGGCTCCCTTTCCGATACTTCGCTCTTTCGGTATGTGATCAATGTGGGGGCGGACCTGTCCTACAAAACCTATGCCACCTGGAACGACATCAAGGAGAAGGCGTTGGGGGTGGATGGTTTGCGGCATGTGTTCGAGCCCTTCGTCCAGTTTGCCTACATTCCCCGGCCGAATGTGAGACCGACCCAGTTTGCGGGCTACGACAACCGGGTGAATTCCACGGAGTCCCAACCGCTGAATTCCTCCCTATACAACTCGATCGATTCCATCGACCAGTTGCTGGTGGTGAGGCCGGGATTCATGAACCGATTGATGACCCAGCGGGATGGTCAGCCATATGAATTGGCCAACTGGAAAATTTACGGGGATTACCAGCCCATCCGTCCCGATCTTCCCGGCTTGAACACCCCCGCCGCCCAGATTTCAGAAACCGTTCCCTCTGACTTTCCCGAGCTTTATAATCAACTGAATATCATGCCGGTCCCGTGGTGGACCACGACTTTGGGAGCCACCACCTCGGTGAGTGGAAACGGTTTTAACTCCCTCAATTTCGGAAGTCGCTGGCAGGTCATCCCTGCCTTGGAACTGGGTTTTGGGTACTCCTACCTGGAGCAGTTCAACTACACCGATGCGCTCAGCAATCAGGTGCTGACGGACAACCAGAGCCAGCTCTTCAACGGCAGCGCCAATTACCGGCTGAACGAAAGCTGGTTTTTTAATGCGGGAGTCACCTACTCCATGAATCCGAGCCTGGTGCAGGGGGTGAATGCAGGAATTTACCGTGACATCGGGGCCTGGATTTTGGGGGCCCAGTTTGGGCAGCGTAACAACCAGGGAGCCCCTTCGGAAACCGTGCTTCTCGCCACGATGACCCTCAAGGCATTTCCCGAGTTGCCCCTGGGCTTCAACCAGAATCCCACCAGTTCTGGTGTCAGCGGCGGCGTCTCTCCCACCCTGGGCGGGGGGAACTAAGCCTCCGGCATCTGTGTTTCATTTGAACTCGCGCGTCACAGTCGTTCTCGGCCTTCAGTGGGGGGATGAGGGAAAAGGAAAGATCCTGGATGTCATGGCTTCCGAGGCGGACTGGGTGCTGCGGGCCCAAGGTGGTAACAATGCCGGCCACACGGTGGAGATTGGAAAAGAAAAATACGTTTTGCATTTGGTGCCCTCCGGAATTTTGCGGGCCAAGGTCTCTTGCCTCATCGCCGGGGGCGCCGTGGTGGATCCGGCCGGACTTATCCAGGAGATCGAGGGGCTGACCCGGCGGGGAATCCGTACCCGGAATCGGCTCTTTTTGGCGGCTCAAGCGCACTTGGTGCTGCCCATTCATCGGGCCATCGATCAGGGTTCGGAAAAGAGAAGGGGCAACCGCAAGATTGGCACCACCGGAAGGGGAATCGGACCGGCCTATGCCGACAAGGCCGCCCGCATTGGGCTACGGGCAGGTGAACTCGCTTTGTCTTCCCGTGCATTGGCCAAAAGAATCCGGGATCGGGTCGAGGCGCATAATCGGGCGGCTCCGGCGCAAGGTTGGGGAAAAATCTCCTCCGCAGCGACCATCCGGGAGATGAATCGGGCGGCGCGATTCCTGCGTCCTTATCTCGCGGATGGTGTTTCGATGGCCCACCGGGCCGTGGCTTCCGGAAAAAGAATTTTGATCGAAGGAGCCCAAGGAACCTTTCTGGATGTGGATCACGGCACCTATCCTTTTGTCACGAGTTCCCACTGCACGGCGGGTGGAGCCTGCACGGGGACGGGGGTGCCTCCCATGGCCATCCGCCGGGTAGTGGGAGTTCTCAAAGCCTACACGACCCGGGTGGGAGGCGGGCCTTTCGTCACGGAAGACGGTTCTTTGGGACATCTTTTGCACGGCATGGGAAGGGAATTTGGGTCCACGACCGGTCGGGCGCGGCGTTGTGGCTGGTTTGACGCGGTGCTGGTTCGGCGGGCGGTGCAGCTCAATGGCGTGACCGAAATGGCCATGACCAACCTGGATGGTTTGGACGGTTTGGAAAAAATTCCCGTGTGCGTGGGGTACCGGTTGCGGAACAAAATCCTCCGGGAACCCCCCGTGGAATCCTCCGATTGGGCGAAATGCCGCCCAGTCTACCGGATGTTTGAAGGTTGGTGCGAACCCACGACCGAAGCCCGTCATTGGAAGGATTTGCCCAAAAACGCCCGGATCTATTTGTCCGCGATCGCCGGGTTGGTGGGCGCGCCCTTGGGGATCATCTCGGTCGGGGCGGGACGGGAGCAGACTTTCCGTCATGGGTAAACCCGGAGCAGCACCGGTCGTTCCGCGCCATGTTGCCATCATCATGGATGGCAACGGGCGTTGGGCCCAACAGCACCATCTTCCCCGTCTCAGCGGGCACGAAGCCGGACGGAAGTCCGTGAAACAGGTGGTCCAAGCGGCGATTGACCATGGGGTGAAATACCTGACGCTTTACGCCTTCTCGGTGGAAAACTGGCAACGACCCCGTGAGGAGGTGCAGGGATTGATGGGGCTTTTGCGCGGGGTGATCCGGGAGGAGTTAAGCGAGATGGGGAAAGAGGGGATCCGGTTGCGAACCATCGGTCGCCGGCAGGATCTGCCGGAGGCGGTGCGGGAAGAACTGGAAGCCGCCATTGAAAAGACCAAGCATCACACCCGTTTGGATCTGATTTTGGCCCTGAGTTACGGATCCCGCGTGGAAATCACCGAGGCGGTGCAATCCATTGCCCGCGAGGTCAAGGCGGGAGCCCTCGATCCTGAAAAAATCAAGGAGGAGACCGTGGCCTCCCACCTCTACACCAAGGACATTCCGGACCCCGATCTGCTGATCCGGACCAGCGGAGAAATGCGGGTCAGCAATTTTCTTCTCTGGCAGATTTCCTATGCGGAAATCCATGTCACCCCGGTCCTATGGCCGGATTTTGGCAAAAAAGAATTTGCCGATGCCCTGGCGGATTATGCGCGGCGGGAACGTCGTTTTGGAGGGATCTGATATGTTTGGATGGCGTCTTCTTTCATCCCTGGTCCTATGGAGTCTGGTGATCGCCCTGGTGGCATTGCGGTATACCCAGGGGGTTTTTTTGCTGATCGCGGTCGTGGGAATCGCAGCCCAGAGGGAGTTTTATCTATCCCAGAGAGCGGCAGGGCGGACGGTCTTTCTCAAGACGGGTCTTTTGGCCGGAGCCCTGCTTTATATCGCAACTTTCATCGCCGTGGGTTCTCCTTACGGCAAGCTTCCCATCGCGTTCACGGGCGAGGCGGTCCTGATTCTCTTGGTGATCTTGGGGGCGCTGACCCGCAGGGTATTCGAGGGCAAGATTGAGGGGGCAACCGAAGCCATGGCCCTGACCCTTTTTGGATTCTTTTACGTTCCTTATCTCCTGAATTATGCGATCAAGATCCTCTTTTGCGTTCCGGGAGGCGCCGGGATTCCCCTCCTGGCCTTTGCCGTGGCGATCACCAAGTTGACGGATATCGGCGCCTACATCGCGGGTACCCTACTGGGGCGTCATAAGCTCAGTCCTTTGATCAGCCCCAAGAAAACCTGGGAAGGGTTGGTCGGGGGAGTTCTGGTGGCTTTGCTGGCGAGTGTCGGGTTGGTGAGATGGTTTCCGGAGGCCCTGGGAAGCTTGGCGGGCATCCACGCGTGGATTCTCGGTTTGGTTCTCTCCGGAGTCAGTGTGATCGGGGATTTGGGCGAGTCCGTGGTGAAGCGGGATGCCCACGTCAAGGATTCCGGAAGTTTCATTCCCGGCATCGGCGGCGCGTTGGATCTGGTCGATAGCCTTTTGTTCAGCCTTCCGGTTTTTTACGGGTATCTGGTTTTGACGGGGAGAGTATGAAGCGGGTCATTCTTTTGGGTTCCAGCGGTTCGATCGGGGAGAGCACCTGCAAGGTGGCCCGCGCTCTGCCCGACAAAATGAAAATCGTTGGGCTGGGGGTGGCCAAGAGCACGGCGCGGGTATTGGAGCAGGCAAAGGAGTTTGGGGTGAAGTCGATCGCGGTGTCTGAGACCCAAGCGGCGGAAAAAATCAAAAAGGATCTGCCTGCCGGGATCCGGTTTTATCCAGGAAACGAGGGTTTGGTTCGCATGGTGGAGGAGACAGAGGCGGACATGGTTCTGGTGGCGATCGTCGGCACGGCCGGTCTGGCCCCCGCGTTGGCGGCCCTTCGGACCGGCAAGGATCTGGCGGTGGCCAGCAAGGAGATTCTGGTGTTGGCGGGCTCGGCGGTTATGGCGGAAGCCAAAAAAAGGAAAAAGCAGGTGCTCCCGGTTGACAGCGAG
>RGGS01000007.1 GCA_010024525.1 Verrucomicrobiota bacterium
CGCCCCCCTTTCCATCAAGCGGATCGCCAATCTGCATCTGACCCTTCAGGCCAGCAGCGTAAGCGTCCAAAGGCTCGGGGATTTGTTTGCGGAAAAACCAACCGTCTTGGAGCCAATCTCTCCCCGCCCCCTGCCGGGCTTTCAACGCTCCATTCGCCTGGAAAATGTGACCTTCTCGTACGGTCACACCGATGTCCTGCATGACATTACGCTGGAAATCCCCCAAGGAAAAAAAATCGGCCTCGCAGGAGAAAGCGGTTCCGGAAAGAGCACGCTGATTAATCTCCTGATGCGTTTTTATGATCCAACCCGTGGGCGCATTCTTTTCGACGGCCACGACCTGAAGGAGTACGCCATCGGAGATCTGCTCAAACAAATGGCTCTCGTCAGCCAGGATGTGGTCCTGTTTGATGTTCCTGTAAGCACCAACATCGGGTTCGGCAAAGCCAACGCCGTGCAGGCAGAAATTGAACAAGCCGCCAAACGTGCCTACGCCCACGACTTCATCATGCAGATGCCTGCGGGCTACAATTCTCCATGCGGCGAACGCGGGCAGCTGCTTTCGGGCGGCCAAAAAGCGCGCGTGGCCATTGCCAGGGCGTTTGTCCGAAATGCTCCGATCCTGGTGCTGGATGAACCCACCGCGGCCTTGGATTCCCGGGCGGAAAAAGAAATCCAGACCGCCATCGACTCGCTCGAGGAAGGTCGGACCGTCATCTGCATCGCCCATCGCCTCTCCACCCTGGCCAACATGGACGAAATCATTGTCCTCGACCACGGTCGGATCGTGGAGCGCGGGACTTTCGAGGATCTGCTGAGTGCCAAGGGCCATTTTGCCAAGATGGCGGAACAACAGCGGTTGACTGCTTCGAGCTAAGAACAGTCGGGGAAGAATGATTTCGGAATTCGGATTTGGGAATTCAGAATTAGAAAAAAACGAGCAACAAGACTGGCAGAAAAGCATTTTGGGATTCGGATTTGCGATTTCGGATTTTAAGAAGGAGCTAGAAAGTGAATAAGGCTGAGCTGGAACAGTGTACAAAGGAATTTTCCCTCAATTTGATCCGGTTTTTGGAAAGCCTTCCGAAGGATTATCTGGGTGAGGCCATGGGTAGGCAGCTTCTCAAATCCGGCACTTCCATTGGAGCCAATTACCGGGAAGCGAACCGTGCGGAATCCAAAGCTGACTTCATCCACAAGCTCGCCATCGCAGAAAAGGAGGCTTCGGAGACTGTTTATTGGCTGGAATTGGTGGCCGAGGCGGGCATGGGGCCGCCGCGAGGCGGTGACCCGCCTTTTGCAGGAAACCAAGGAACTCCTGGCCATATTCACCGCAGCCGGGCGGACATCGAAAGGACTCCGATGATTCCGAATTTCGAATTCCGAATTTCGAAATGGTATACACCCGAGCCTCAATTCTGATGAGACGTGACTTTATAGTTATCGGCGGGGGTATCGTCGGCTTGGCCACGGCGCTGCGCATCTTGGAGGCAAAGCCCGGAACGAAGATGCTGCTGCTTGAGAAGGAGAGTTCCTTGGGCCGACACCAGACGGGTCACAACAGCGGCGTTCTTCATGCCGGACTTTATTACAAACCGGGATCCCTCAAAGCTAAGCTGGCCGTCGAGGGACTTCGCCAGATGGTCGACTTCTGCCAAAGGCATGGAGTGGCCCACGAGGTGTGCGGAAAAATCGTGGTGGCGACGGAACCCCGGGAGTTGCCGCGCCTGGAGAAACTACTCGAACGGGGAAGTGCCAATGGATTGCAGGGATTGAGGAAACTCTCCCCCGACCAGATCAGGGAAATTGAGCCACATGCCGCCGGACTGGCGGCCATCCATGTTCCCGAGGAGGGCATCGTGGACTATGCGGGCGTGGTCGAGGCGATGGCTCGCGAAATACAAAGGCTCGGGGGCGAAATTAGAACCGGAAACTCGGTGAAAAGGTTGAAGGGCACAGGTGGAGTATGGAGGGTCGAAACAGAGCAAGGCGGCTTTGAAGCCAGACAGATTGTGGTGGTTCTGGCAATGGCCCGGGAAGGTTACACTTGGGGTAATATCCACATCGGCGATCTGACGGAAAGCCTCGCTTTCCCGGGTCTTTGGAAATTCATGCTAAAATACCCCTCCATTTGCAGCTATGAAATCTGGCGCTCAGTCAGCCGCAATGAATTTTGTCGATCTCTGCAGAAACTGGTGCCGGAAATTTGCGAGCAGGACCTGGAAGCCGGCTCCGCCGGAGTTCGTGCACAAGCCATGTCTTCTGATGGATCTTTGGTGGAGGATTTTTCCTTTGTTGAGGAACCGGGAATCCTTCATGTGGTCAATGCCCCCAGCCCCGCAGCCACCGCGAGCTTGGCGATTGGAGAATATGTAGCTCGAAGGCTGGACCTTAAATCTGCGAAATAGATTATTCCGAATCTGGGAATTCGAATTTCGAAATCAGGCGGCCCCAGGCTTAGGCACCCTACTCAATACTAGGTTTTAGGTTGAGGCGTACGCCCGGACGCGGCGGAGCGCGTCCCTACAGAGGCTCAGAGATTCATCATGCAATCATCTGTAGGGCCCCGCTCCGTCGGGGCCAAAGACAAAGCCAAAACACCCCATGTTCCCTTAATCTTAATCTCACATTCCGATATCCCATCTCCTATCTCCCATATTCAATAATCATCTGCATCCTCATCCTTAGGCCAACCGGCCTGTCCGTTTGTCCCCTACAGGCGGATATGGCTATCATCTCGCCGTGTCATCCTCACCCCTAATCGCCCGGGTTTTGCAGCTTAACTCCCGCTTACGAGGAGGCGGCACCGACAGCCAGTGCTTGGCCCTCTCCCAGGGCCTGGCCAAGAGAGGCTGGACGGTGGAGATCGCCGGGCCCATGAATGCCCCCCTCTCACCGGAAGCCGCCAAACTCGCCCTCCATAAACTCCCGCGTTTTCGTCCGCACCAAGTTTTGAGCCTTGCCCGACTGCTTCGAGTTGCCCGTCCCCGCATTCTTCATGCCCACCACGGGGATGACTATTGGACTGCCCTCCTCGCCTCCCGCCTTGTTCAACCCTCTCCTTGGGTCGTCTTCACCAGGCATCTGGCCAAAAGCCCCCGCTCCCCCCTCAGCCGAAATCATCTTTTTTCCAACGCCGATGCCGTCATTGCCGTCTCAGAATTTGTCGCCCAAGTCCTGCGCAAAGGGCACAACGACCCGGCTTCCCCCGTCCCCGAACGCCATCACCGCCACCCCTGCCGAATCGATCCCAAAAAGCTTCATGTCATTCACACCGGAATCGACACCACGATCTTTCAACCCAAGGAAGTGTCCTTCACCACCTCTGCCCGCCAAAAGCTCGGACTCAAGGACAAGGAGATCGCCTTCGGCGTGGTCGGCGGCTTCGACCTCCCCGTGGGCAAAGGACAACGCATCTTTCTCCGCGCGGCCAAGGAGGTCATGGCCCGACTCCCCCAAGCCCGCTTCCTTCTGGCGGGAAGGGGTTCCATGGAGTCCGCCCTGCAGGAAGACATCCACCACCTTGGGCTCGGAGAACGGGCCCAGCTGATCGGGCAGCAGGATGATCCTGTTTCCCTTTACCACGCTCTCGACATCCTGGTTCACCCCCAGATTGCCACCGAGGCCTTCCCCTCCGTTGTCCTTGAGGCCCATGCCTGCGGACGCCCGGTTATCGCTTCGGAACTGGATGGGATACCGGAAGCCTGGAAAATTGGCGGAGTCGGACAACTCGTAACCGCAGGAGATCCGCATCGTCTGGCCCGCGCCATGGTTGAACAAGCGGAGCGACCTGGCCCCAATACCGCTCAGCGGGGCGAGATGCACCGGAGGGTGGAGGCAGAGGCCTCCCTGCCCGTGCAGGCGAAAAAAGTGGAGGATTTGTACCGGAGGTTGATGGCGCGGTGAGGGAGTAGATTAAAATGAAGATGAGGATTAGGTAGGGCGGGATCGATGATCCCGCCTAGATCGAGGCTCAACGCACAAACTTTAAGCTAGGCGCCCTCATCGAGGGCGCCCCACCTAAGCCCGGATTTACAAGATTCAATGCGGCCCGCCGGGACGTCGGGCCCTACTTAAGCCACAGGTTATCCATCGCACACCCTAGGTAGGGTCCGACCTCCGGGCGGACCGAGTCCAAACTTGTAGTTTCAAGGCCTCCACACGGCCCGTTGGAGACAACGGGCCCTGCTAAGTTTAACCATGACCCCCCCGAAACCCTCCTCATCTTCATCTTAATCCTAATCCAACCCCCGGTAGGGCTTGAGATTCAGCTCTAAAACGTTCATTCTTCAACCCTATGCCCATCCACGAAAATATTCTCGGAACCATCGGTCGGACACCGTTGGTCAAATTGCAGCGCATCTCTGCCGGATTGCCCGCCACCGTGGCGGTGAAAGCCGAATTCTTCAACCCGCTCGGTAGCGTCAAGGACCGTATCGGTGCGGCCATGATTGAGGCGGGCGAAAAAGAGGGCCGCATCACTCCCAAAACCACGATTATCGAGCCCACCTCCGGCAACACCGGCATCGCCCTGGCCTTCGTCGCCGCCGCCAAAGGCTACAAACTCATCCTGACCATGCCCGAGAGCATGAGCTTGGAGCGTCGCACCCTCCTGGCCCTCCTCGGAGCCAAGCTCGAACTCACGCCTGCCACCGAGGGCATGAAGGGAGCCATCGCCCGGGCTGAGGCTCTGGCCAAGGAAATTCCCAACTCATGGATTCCCCAACAGTTCAAAAACCCCGCCAACCCGGCGATCCACAAAAAGACCACCGCCGAGGAGATTTGGAACGACACGGACGGCAGGGTCGACATCCTTGTTTCCGCCGTCGGCACCGGTGGCACCATCACCGGTGTTTCCGAAGTGATCAAAGAACGGAAAAAGTCGTTCCAAGCCATCGCGGTCGAACCCAAGGACTCCCCGGTCATCTCGCAAACCCGCTCCGGTCAGCCGGTCAAACCAGGCCCCCACAAAATTCAGGGAACCGGTGCAGGCTTTGTTCCGGACAACCTGCACCTCGACATCCTCGACGAGGTCATCACCGTAAGCAACGACGAGGCCTTTGCCATGGCCCGCCGGATCTGCAAGGAAGAGGGCATGCTGGTGGGCATCTCCACCGGGGCCAACGTGCATGTCGCCCTCGAAGTCGCCAAACGGCCGGAGAACAAAGGCAAACTCATCGTCACCATCGGTTGCAGCACCGGGGAGCGCTACCTCACCACAGCCCTCGCAGAAGAGGCCCGCCGGATGGTGGGTGGCTAAGGAATGGCCAGGATAAAAAAAGCTCCGACCCGCAAACCGGCGGTCCGTGCCTCCACCCGTCCGCCGGCTCCCTTGGTCAACAGCCTGCCTCCGCAAATCCTTGAGGAAGCCGCACAGGGCTGGCTGAAGTCCTCTGGCTCCACCGCCCCCTCCCAACTGCCGTCAAAAAGCGGGCAGCAGAAAGCGGAAGCACTGGTGGATTGTCTGGATACTACGCTCAAGAACCTACGCGCTGAGATGGCCGAGTTGAAAGATCGCGTATCCCGCCTCGAAGGTCGAATCTCCTAAAGCGAGAGCAAGACCCGGACGATACTTTCCCAGCGGCGCTCCTCAGCCGCCACCAGTTCCTCCCGGTCCGTCTCCGGAAGAGAAGATTCCCGCTCAATGGCCTCCACCCTCGCTTGATGATCCTTTAGGGCATTGCGATATTTGCGCTCCTGCTGAGGGGTCAGGTCCGCCATGGCATAACTGTCCTTGAACTGAATGACGACCGGCCGGCTTTGATCCCGGTTTTCCCAATCAAAATAGCTACCCAAGGGCCGGGCCATCATGTGCTGGGATGGATTCTTGATGAGCAGGTCGTAGGCCTGCTCCTGGGTTCCACTCGCCGCGGTCACCGGCAGACTGGCCACCCAGGTCAAGGAGGTGAACGGAAGAACCGCCAAATCCAGTGGCCGGACGATCCAGAAATCCGCGAAAGCGTACATGGTCTCGGGAGGTGTAAAGTAGTCGCTGGGCGGGGCCGCCTTCGCGGATAGCCCCCAAATTCCCACCCACAAAAGCATTCCCAGTTTTCGTTTCATCGCCAACTCCTTGCTACTCGCCGAGAATGGGGCGTCAATGACCTGCCAACCCCCCCGGTGAACTCACTGGGGACAACCAAGCCAAGCACTCCACATGCGCGGTCCGGGGAAACAGATCGACCGGCTGAAACCACTCCGCCTTCCAAAACCCGGACATGGCCAAGAGATCCCGCGCCAACGCCGGAGGATCGCAGGAAAGATACAGAATTCCCTGAAATGGAAGGGCCCGGGCCATCAAACGCCGCGCATCGGGACTCAACCCACCCCGGGGCGGATTCAGCAGGCAGACCGAAAGCCCCTCGCCGATTTTCCCCATCGCCTCCTCAAATCCGTCCTCGAACCGGGCTTCCACCAGTTCCGCTTGGGCAACCACCTTGCGAAAAACTGCCGCTGCCGCCTCCCCCGACTCCACCGCCACGACCCGAATTCCCTTGGCAAGAATCGACTCTGTGAAAAATCCTGTGCCCGCATAGCCCTCCAGAACAGACTTCACGCCAGAGGGGATGGCTTCCGCGACCAGTTTTTTCAAGGCCGGCCCCAGGGGCCGATTGGACTGATAAAAGGCTTCGCCCCTCACCTCATCGGCCCGAACGGAGTAATGTGGCCGGGGCCGTGGGCGGGACCGCAAAACCTCCAGCTTGGCATTCACATCCTCGGCCGCCAGCAGGCAACGCTTCACATCAATCAAGGTGCGCCCATCCGTGCCGAGAAAACCGATCTTGCCTTCACGGTTGTGAACGGTGATCCGGTTCCGATATTCATAATCCGGCCCCGTGAGGGGCGGACGCAGAATCGGGTTCGCAATTTTCCCAATCCGTTTGAGGGCGGCCTCAATTTGGGCGACCTTGGCCTTTACCTCGGCCGGATAGGCGAGGTGCTGGGTGGTACAACCACCGCATGTTTGAAAAAGGTCGCAAGGGGCGGAGACCCGGTCGGGAGAAGCCTGCAAAACCTCCAACAAACGCGCCCGGGAAAAGGTTTTATGCTTCTCGGTCAAAACCGCACGAACTCGTTCCCCCGGAATGGTAAAAGGAACAAAAATGACCTGCCCATCAAAACGGGCGACCCCATCCCCCCCATAGGCAAGCTCGGTGATGAGAAGTTCAACCGGCTTCCCGCCGTCCTCGGCCGGACGCTTCAGTACCAGTTGTCTTTCAGATCCGCCGGGGGATATGGCTCGACCTGACCGGTGTCATGCGCCGGCATCTTCATGGATTTGGTGGGAATAAAGAATGTCGCAATCTCCAATGCCCCGACCCCCGTATCCATCACCATTCGCGAAAGACCCTGCGTAAATCCAAAGGTATCGCCATAGGTTCCGCCCCCCTGTTGGGTGGCGATATACGGCGAATCAAAGACTTCCGAAACCGCCAGGGTCACATTGGCCACCCCCCGCCCCAGTTTTTCCATCATCGTGGGCTTGGGAGGAAGTCGGAGATCGGCCATGCCTAGAGCTGGAAGAAAAGCGAAGGCCAAGGGAAGAAGGGTTTTTCTCATGACTCATGACTGACAGCCTTTCCCGCCTTCGCAAGAGGGAACCAAGGTTCAGGGGGAATAATTTGTGAATGCCGGGGAACGCTTTTGCCTCTCCCGAAAGAGCCCGATTACCCCGTCGGCCACCCGATCGGCGTATTCGCGAAAAATGTTCTCCCGCATCACCCCCCCGATCAGTCTCGAGCCCTCATAGTCCCCCGCCTGAATCCAAGAGTAACTGGTCCGGTCGTTCATGTAGGGCCCCTCAACAAAGATCACCGGGCCGTAAAAAAGCCGGTTGGCGATCAGGTTCCGATACCAAAGATAAGGGCTGACCCCCGTTGCGTGGGCGTACCCCGCGCCACCACAATCCTCAGGTGGAAATCCCCACTTCTCCTTAAACTCCTTGCCGATGGCTGTCCCAATCTCAAGCTCCTCAGGGTTGGAGTTTTCCAGCAGCTTTTGAAAGAGATGGAATTTCTGGTCATCGAAAGCAAGTTCGTCCGCCGTGTAGGATCCATGGGCAAAGAGAACCAACCGCTTGGCCGAAGCTAACGAGGCGCGCCCCGCCCGACCCCAAGGGGCCGCGTTGTAATGAAGACAAAGGGTGAAATCGGGCCGCAACTCCTCGTTGACCTTTCTCGCCCGTGCCTGAATCTCGGCCGTGCGGTAAAAAAGGAGCTCGGCATTCCAACGGATCAACCCGTTGGCCGAATACGAGGGGAATCGGCGGCTTTTGACGTCCTGCAACATGTACTGGATGGCTTCGGGATACAGATCCTCCGGGCGCAACCGGGTGGTGGGCTCGAACCCCTGATGCGTCCAGACCACCTGGGCCCCGGCCTGCTGCAAACGCTCCGCCAACAGACGGCAGGTCTTCAGATTGAGCTCCCCTTCCACCACCGGACGATCCCGCCCGATCCGAAATGTCCTCTCCTCCACGTCTGCCCAATCCCCACCGATATGGCCCGGATCCAGACAAACGACTTTTCCTAATAGGGGTTTTTCCGGCACGCAGGATAGAATGGAAACCACCTTTTCCTCCTGGCCTCCACCTTGGGCGAAACGCAGATAAAAAAGGGCCTGGGTCTTGGCCGTGTCCCGGAAAAGCTCCACCCCTTCATCCGTTAGCCGGATATAACGGGCCAAAACCCCTGCCGGATCGTAAATCCTCCTCCAACGATCCTCAAACTGAGCCCGCGTGATGGTTCCTTGGTGGGACTCCAGCAGCCGCCATTCGGGCATCTCGGTGACGGGGGAAAAAAGCAATGGCTTTTCCTCCTCGGCCTGGCACCGGACCGCCACGATCCATAGGCACGCCCACCCGATCATTCTGACAAACCTCATCACCCAGAATCATGAAACCGCCCGAAGGGGTAGGCAAGGCTGCCGCACCACCCGGCTTGAGGAAGTTGGCCATCAACCATACCCTTTTTGGATGGAACCCCCGGCTTCCCCGACCTTCCGCCCTTCGCGGGACCGGATCCTCGCCGTGGTCATGGTCACCCTGGCTGCCCTCTTGGCCTCCGGATGGATCATGAGGGAGAGACAGTGGGCCACCGACTTGGCGGAATCGCGCGAGGATCTGCGGCAAGTGCTTCACCGCCTGCAGACCCTGTCCGCCTCGACCGACCAAATCCGCTCGGCCTACCAGCAACGAAAAGCGGAGCTGGAAAATACCCGCAAGAAACTGGAGTCCGCCACCGCCCGGGCGCAGGAGGAAAAGAGCAAACCCTCCGCACCCAGTTCCAGCAGCGACAAAACCAAGGACAATCCCGTTGTCGCCACCCTGATGGAAAAGATTTCCCAAGCCAAACTTCCCGCTTGGGCCGCCGTGGAAAAAAGCCCAACGGCCCTTCGTATTCTTCCCGGGGTGGGTCTGCCTGCCGGGAACGAAGGCTTCACCGCCTTTGGTTCCCTCGCTTCCCTCCTGGTGGGCCTGGATTCAACCTCGACGCTGGAACTCATTGGGCGAGCCGAACCCGGGAACGATGCGTGGGAGACCGCCCAGGAAAGAGCCCACCGACTTCTCAGTTCGGCGGAAAAATCCCTGAAGGGACAGACGGGCCGCATCCGTCTCCGGATCGAGGTGCTCAAGGGACCAAGGATGGAGTGGCGTATTGTCCCCGCCGAACCCGCCTCCTCTGCCAATCCCGAAGCCAAGCCCACCCACAAATGAGTCTGGTTCTGGTCGACGGACACTATTACGCCTACCGCTCCTTTTACGCCATCGCCAACCTGACCAACTCCAAAGGTGAGCCGACCAATGCCGCATTCGGATTTGCCTCCGCCCTGCTGCGCATGGCTCAGGACCTTCAGCCCAAACTTGGGGCCGTGATTTTTGACGGGGGGATCCCGCAGGAGCGAATGGAGACCCACCCGGAGTACAAGGCCAACCGCAAGGAGACCCCCGAAGCCCTGGAAAAACAGATCCCCTTGCTTTACGAGGTCGCCCAAGCCCTCGGTTGGAAAACCATTTCGGTGGAGGGGGAGGAGGCTGATGACGTGATTGCCAGCTACACCGCGGCCGTGGACGGAAATACCTGCTTCGTGGCTACCAACGACAAGGATCTCATGGTCCTGGCCGCCCGCGGGGTCCGCATCTACCAACCAAAATCCGAGGGCTACGAATTGCTGGGCCCGCCGGAAGTCGAGGCAAAGTGGGGCGTGCCCCCGGAAAAGGTTCCCGAACTGCTCGCCCTAACCGGCGACGCCTCCGATAATTTTCCGGGTATCGCCGGAGTTGGTCCCAAAACAGCCGCCAAATGGATTTTGGAGCACGGGACCGCGGAGGGCGTGCTGGCCGCCGCCGAACGCATCAAACCGGAACGCTTTCGCCCGATCCTCAAGGATTCGGCCGAGATCGTCCGACGTAATCGCAAGATGGTCGAGTTGCGCACCAAGATTCCCCTGCCCGTCCCCGTCGAGCAACTTTTGCTCCAACCCGATCCCGCGCGCCAGGTGGAGCTTTTCCGCCGGCTGGAATTTAAGCGTTTTACCCGCGAGGCCGAAGCCCGCCTCGCCCAGATGAGACCCCAGCAACCCGATCTTTTCGGAGGATGAAATCTTGAAGCCCCGGATCGAAAATCTTTATGTCCACATCCCTTTCTGCACCCACCTTTGCCCTTACTGCGATTTTCCCAAGGAACGGCTGGCCGGAAACCGGATGCGGGAGTTCCTACGGGGCCTTCAGGCCGAATGGCATTGGGCCCAGCGGGAGATGGATCTTCGACCTCGCCGGGTTTTTTTCGGCGGCGGCACTCCGACGGCCCTTTCCCCCACCCTTTTACGGGAACTTTTTTCCATCGCCCCTTGGGGAAAGTCCGAGGAGTGGACGGTGGAAGCCAATCCGGACGGTTTCGGCATCACCAAAGCCTCCCTGCTTGCCGAAGCCGGAGTGACTCGGATCAGTCTGGGCGTGCAGGCATTTCGCCCGGCCGACTTGAAGTGGCTCGGCCGCCGGCACACCCGGATCTCTATCCAATCAGCCGTGCAAGCAGCCCGCGCCGCAGGAATTCCGAAGATAAACCTCGATCTGATTTACGGACTGCCCCAGCAAGGCCCGGCAGAATGGCAAAGCACTCTCGAGGAGGCATGCGCGCTTGAGCCGGATCACATTTCCGCCTATGCCCTCACGCCGGAGGACGGCACGGAGCTGGCGGCGATGATCGAAAGGGGGGAGTGGCATCCCGACCCGGAAAACGAGGCGGTTCTTTTTCTTCTGACCAACCGGATTCTGGAGAGCCGCGGATTCACAGCTTACGAGATCTCCAACTTTGCCCGACCTGGCCAAGAGTGCCGCCACCACCAGGCGATCTGGTCCGGAGAGGACTATCTGGGATTCGGCCCGGGGGCGGTATCCACCGTTTCCGGCCGCCGGTGGCGCAACCACCCGGATACCCGCCGCTACGCCGAATCAGCCCTCGCCGGCCCCCATCCCCAGCGGGTGGAGGAAGAGTTGCGCGGGGAAAAAGAGCGGCGCACCGAAAAAATCCTGCTCGGTCTCCGAACCAACGCCGGCCTGGAGGAAACAACCCTTTCCGGTCACGAAGATTCCCTGATCGAGCTGGAGAGAAAAGGTTGGGGCCGGCGTTTGGACGGCCGCTTCCTTCTGACGGCCCGGGGCCGCCTGCGGGCGGATGAAGTGGCCGCCATCCTGACATGAATACCGAACCGGCGATCCTTACCCGCGGTCTGGGAAAAGTTTACCGGGTGGCAAAGAAAGAGCCAGGGCTGGGCGGGGCTATCCGCGGACTGTTTCACCGCCGTTACGACGATTTGGTCGCCGTGGGGAGTGTGGACCTCGAGATCGCCTCTGGGGAGTTGGTGGGTTTCCTGGGCCCGAACGGGGCCGGAAAAACCACCACGTTAAAAATGCTCTCGGGACTACTCCACCCCACCTGCGGGACCGCTCGGGTTCTTGGTCATGTGCCTTGGGAGCGGAGCACGGACTTTCGTCGGCAGATCTCCCTGCTGCTGGGGCAAAAAAACCAGCTTCTCTGGGATCTTCCAGCCAGGGAAAGCTTCGAGCTGAATCGGGCCATTTATGGGATCGCGGTCGAGGAAGGCCGGAAGACGATCGATCATCTCGCGGGCGTACTGGAAGTGTCTTCCCTGCTGAACAAGCCGGTGAGGGAACTTTCCCTGGGTGAAAGAATGAAGATGGAGCTGATCGCCGCCCTGCTCCACCGGCCGAAGGTCCTTTTTTTGGACGAGCCGACCCTTGGCCTGGACGTCGTTTCCCAACACCGCGTGCGGGATTTTCTTCGGCACCTGGTGGAGGAAGAGAAAATCACCACCATTCTGACCAGCCACTATCTTCAGGATATCGAGGCCCTGTGCCGACGGGTGATCATCATTGACCACGGAAAGGTGATTCACGACGGATCGTGGGAGGAAATCCTGCAGAGTTTTTCCGGCAGGAAGGAGATTGTGCTGAGGTTTGCCGGTCCTCCGCCCGAACTCCGGGGGGAAGAGTGGGGGGAGCCGGTTTCGCGGGACGAAGCCACCGTGAGGCTGAGAGTCCCCCCCGCGCGAGTCACGGAGATCAGCCGGCGCGCCTTGGAGTTGCCCGGACTGGAGGACATTCGGATTGAAACCATGCCGGTGGAGGAAGTGATTCGGCGCGTTTTCACGGGAGGGAAGGGAAACGCATAGATGGAGATTCGGCTGAGGATTGGGTAGGGCGGGCTCGATGAGCCCGCCTGGATCGAGGCTCAACGTTTAAACTTTCAGCTAGGCGCCCTCATCGAGGGCGCCCTACCAAAGCCCGAGTTTACAAGATTCAATGCGGCCCGCCGGGACGTCGGGCCCTACCCAACCATCCAAGATCAAGCCTTACCCGTGCGCCAAAAAGGTGGCGGCGGCAACAACGCTAAAACCAAAAATCGCCGCCACGATTTTCCCCGCCCGGCAGTCGGCCTCCTTCAGCTCGGGAAGAAGCAGATCAGATCCGGCCAGATAGAGAAAGGTTCCTGCGGTGGCGGCGGAAAGGATGCCGTGAAAAAGGTGAGGCCCGGAAACATCCACCCGGGAAGCCAGCCAAGCCCCTCCCGGGCTGGCTGCACTGAGCAAAAGCGTGGCCAAAAGGATCCGTCCGGACGAAAGACCCCAGCGACCCAGCGTCATGGCCAAGGCAAAGGTGTCGGTGGCCTTGTGAAAAAGAATGGCCAAGGCCAACGCCTCCTTGGCCCCCAAGGAGCGAACCGAGCCCAGAGCCAAGCCTTCCAGCAAAGAGTGAAACATCAACATGCCCCCGAGAATCCACGGCTTGGTGGCCGACCCGGCCCCATGGGTATGGTGGCCATGCCCGTGGACTTCCGCGTGCGCGTGATGGCCGCGTTGATCCAACCACCTCAACCCCAGAAAAACCGCGGCGCCCGCCGAAAAAGCAATGCCCCATCCCAGATCCTTGACCGCCTCGGGACCCAGATCGAAAAAAGCCGCCGCCAAAAATGCCCCCCCGGCAAAAGTTCCTCCCAGGCACAACCACGGAGTCTCCGGTCCTTCTTTCCGGTGCAACCCTTGGGCAATCAGGCCGCCCACGAGTCCCGCACCGAAGAGAATCCAAAGAATCAGAGCGAAAGCCATCCCACCTGCCTAGCGGGAAAGGTGCGGAGAGGCGAGTCGAGGACTTGGCAGTGGAGGGATTTGAACCCCCGACCCAAGGCTTATGAGTCCCTTGCTCTACCAGGCTGAGCTACACTGCCGGAAAGGATACGTTGTAGCGTCCCGGGGCACCCCCGCCAAGCCTGCGGGAGGGCTTGGGCTGAATGACCCCTTTCGCTACAAGAAGTCCATGGGAATGCGGGAACATGAGGCAATTCAGGCCCGCTTAAAAGGCCGCCTCGCTCTGGGCATGTTTGCCCTACTGGTTCTCATTTTGCTCGGGG
The DNA here is from genome assembly GCA_010024525.1 of Verrucomicrobiota bacterium. GTDB lineage: Bacteria > Verrucomicrobiota > Verrucomicrobiia > Methylacidiphilales > Verrucolacustridaceae > Verrucolacustris. Next base: position 13,929 of record RGGS01000007.1, read on the forward strand.
GGGCTTCCCTTCCCGCCTACCGAGCACTGAAAGCATGGCGTGCCAACCAGTTGATGAATCAGGCGGAGGGCTTCCTGAAGAAAGGGTCGCTGATCGAGGCCTATCAGGCCGCCAAATCCGCGCACGGCCTCAATGCGCAGAACCTTCGCTCTCTCCGCATGCTCGCCGACATGTATGAGGGTTCGGGTTCTGCCGAGACCTTGGTTTACCGTCGCTCGGTGGCGGAAAGTTCCGAGTCCACCACCGAGGATCAAGTCGCCTATCTGCGGGCTGCGCTTCAGACGGGACGACTGGATTTGGCGGACGACTTTTTGAAACGCATAGGCATTGCCGGACGGGCCAATCCGAAAATCGCAGCCATTGCCGCCAGTCTTTTCCGCCTCAGAGGGGAAACAGAGAGAGCCAAGGCCCTGGAAGAGGAGACGGCCGAAAAAGCCCAAGGGGGCGAGAAAACCGAGGCCGAACTCATGCGGGCACGGGGTCAAATCGAGTCCCCGGATCCCGCCGAGCGCGCTGCGGGCCGGGCCACCCTGCTGCGGATCGCCACCCAGAATGATCCCCACAATCTGGAAGCCCGCCGCCTCCTGATCACTTCGTCGGATCGCACTGAAAAGGAAACCCAGGAGCTTATCCGTATGATGGAGCTCGACTCCAAGGCCTCAACCGTGGACCGTCTTGCCGCCAAATCCCTTCTGCTTGAAATTCACCCTGACTGGCGGGGCGCCACCCTGGAGGAAGCCAAAAAAACCTGGTCCCATGGCACCGCGGAGGATCAACTGGCCTTGGCCGAGTTTCTCAGTCGGCACAACGATCCCGAGGGTGTGTTGGCCCTGCCCCCCATCCGGCAAGGGCGCGGCTTTCTTCTTCGTCTGGATGCCTTGGCCAAACTTAAAAAATGGGCGGCCATCCGGGATGAGCTGAACCAGGCCAGCGATGCCAAAGAGCCCTTGGATCCTTTTTTGGCTGACGTGTTTCAGGCCCGGGTGGCCCAGGAACTGCGTGAAATTCCGATGGCCGAAGCCCAGTGGAAAAAGGCGAAATCGAAAGCGTCGGGTGACCCCCGTAAACTCGATTTTCTGGCCAATTTTGCCGAACGTTCCGGCAATATCCCTCTCGCCCGGGAAGTCTACCGCGACCTGACCCGCTACCCAGCCACCGCCGTCCCCGGATATTTCGGATTGATCCGCATCGCCGAAAAGAGCTCAGCCACCTCCGAATTGCGCGACATTATGGGGGAGTTAATGCGGCAATTGCCCAAGGACCCGGCGCCAAAAAATGATTTCGCCTACCTGAATCTTCTGATGAACGACCGGCTCGAAGACTCCCTGCAAACTTCCCGGGAACTGTGTGCTTCCTATCCCGATTTTCCGGCCTACCGCACGACCTTGGCTCTCGCCTACCTGCGAAACAAACAAACCGAGAAGGCTCTTTCCGCGTACGAGGGGGCGTCCATCAACTGGTCCACCGCTTTGCCGGGTTGGCAGGCTGTCCGGGCATCCGTCCTGGCGGCCAACCAACGCGAGGAAGAGGCGCGCCATCTGGCTGCGGAAATCAATTGGGATCGCCTCAAGCCGGAGGAGCGGGACTTGATCCGCACCTTGCGCGCACCCAAGTCAGCCCGCTGATGCGTCTTCCTCTTATGGGCGGATGTTGGCTCCTATTGTGTGGGAGCCTCGGAGCCGTCGCCCTTCCCACCCACGTCGTCACCCGGGGCGAAACCCTTTACTCCATCGCACGGCAGCACGGCGTCCCTGTTTCCCAGCTCTTGCAGGCGAACCCGGGCCTCCAGCCAGAAAAGCTCCATGCCGGAGACATCCTGCGCCTTCCTGGCGCACCCCAAAAACTCGCAGCACCGACGACAAGCCCGGCCCAACCTTCCAGGTCGGAATGGGTGCGGATTAAAAACGGCGATACCTTGGCAAAAATTTCCCGCCAAAAAAACGTCGCGGTGGAGGATCTGCGCCGCTGGAACCGGCTCCGCGGAGATCAACTCAAGGCAGGCTCCCTTCTGCGCATAAGTGCGCCCCCAACCAATTCCATTCCTCAAGATGCCACCGCCAAAAAGATCGAGCCAGTTCCCTCGCTTCCTCTGCGACCGCCCCCGTTGGCTTTTGTGGGACCTGCCCGCAGCCAGATTGACGCCCCCAAGGAC